>JALOQG010000165.1 GCA_025453505.1 Myxococcota bacterium
CCGCGCAATACGAGGCCGGGCTGGCGGCCCAGCACCGGATCGAAGCGGTGCGCGCGCTGGAGATCGGCGCGCACGACGAAGTTGGCGCCATAGGGGACGTAGTCGGGCGTGATCGGTCCGTCGCCGCCCGGGGATCGTGCGGCGAACACGTTGCCGAAACGCCGCCACGTCCGCAGGAACCACGCCGGCGGAGTGCCGACGAACGTCGGTTCGATCGGACCTCCGAACAACGCGGCGTCGGGATGGGCCTCGATCGCCGCCTCGTAGGCGCGGAGCCAACCGGGCGCGACCAGCACGTCGTCGTCGAGCCAGGCGATGAAGCGTCCGCGCGCCGCCTCGACGGCCGCATTGCGGGCGTGCGAGAGGCCGGCGCGCGGCTCGGTGATCACCGCGAGCGGAAGATCGGCGGCGCGACGCTCGGCGACCGCCGCCGAAGCGTCGCCACAGGCGTTCAGCACCACGACGTCTTCGACGGCGAGGCGTCGCGGCGGAAAGGCCGCCGCGAGCGACGCGAGCATCGCGTCGAGCAGGTCGGCGCGGTCGCGTGTCGGAATGGCGATCGTCAGATCGATGTGCGGCTCACGCGCCGCTGCGGGGGCCATGTGTCCTGTCATGTAGCCGCGCTTGACTGGCTCCCCCACCCCCTCGATGCTCCACGGCTCCGTGAACCCTCTCTCCCCGTCGCCCCTCGTCCTCGCGATCGACCTCGGCACCAGCGGAATCCGCGCTGCTTGCGTCGACGTCGCGGGCCGCGCCGTCGCGTCGGCGACCGAGTCGATCCCGATGCGGCTGCTCGCCGACGGCACGGCGGAGGAGGATCCCGAGGCGATCTGGAGCGCGCTCGGCCGCACGATCGCGCGCGCGCTCGCGCAGGCGCCCGGCGCGCGCGATCGCGTCGAGGCGATTCTCTGCGGAAGCCAGTACTCGTCGCTCGTCCCGGTGGACGCGTGCGGGAGGCCGCTCGGCCCGCTGGTGCTGTATCTCGACACGCGCGCCGCCGCGCTCAGTCGCGACCTCACGCGCCGCCGCCCCGAGCTGTGGAAGCTGTGGCTCGAGCGACACGGAATGCCGTCGGCCGGCAGCGGCAGCGACTCGCTCGCGCACTGGCTCTGGTTCCAGACCGAGCGGCCCGAGATCCACGCGGCCGCGCACGCGTACGTCGAGCCGATGGACTACCTGACCGCGCGCCTCGCCGGCCGCGTCACGACCAATGTCTGCACGGCGTTCCCGATGCTGCTCACCGACAACCGCCGCGGTGCGGCGGGCGGCTGGTGCGACGAGATCCTCGCGGCGTCGGGCGTCGATCGCGACAAGCTGCCCGAGCTGGTGGCGCCCGACACGGTCGTCGGAGAGCTGCTGCCGGAACATGCAAAGTCGTTCGGTCTGCCGCGCGGCGTGCGCGTGTTCTCCGCGATCAACGACACGCAGGCGCTGACCTTCGGCACCGCCAGCCACGTCGGCGATCGGCTCGGCGTGTCGATCGGCACCACGCTCGTGCCGACGACGCTGGTCGATTCGATGCGCGCCGATCTGCGCCACTTCCTGCTGACGCAGCCGGCGCCGATCCCGGACCGGCACGTCCTGATGGCCGAGGGCGGGCTCGCGGGCAAGGCGCTCGAGTTCGTGCTCGAAGGACTGATCCACGCCAACGACGGACTCGGCGATCACCGCCGCGAGAACGCCTATGCCGCGCTCGATGCGGTCGTCGGCGCGACGCAGCCCGGCGCCGGCGGCGTGCTCTTCCTGCCGTGGCTCACGGGCGTCTGGTCGCCCGCGCCCGACAACCACGCGCGCGGTGGCTTCCTGAATCTCGGCCTCGGGACGACGCGCGCGGATCTCGTGCGCGCGTCGCTCGAAGGCGTCGCGTTCCAGTTGCGCTGGATGCTGCCGCACGTCGAAGCCCTGACGGGACGCCGTCACGACGAGCTGGTCTTCGCTGCGGGCGGCGCGCGCTCGGACGCGTGGGCGCAGATCCTCGCCGACGTCTGCGATCGCCCGGTGCGGCAGCTCGCGGATCCGACGCTGACCAACTGCCGCGGCGCCGCGCTGCTGGCGTTCCACCGGCTCGGGCGCGTCGACCTCGGTGCGGCGAGCGAGCTGCTGGTCGAGCGCGGTCGCTACGAGCCGCGCGCGGCGTATCGCGCGCGCTACGAAGACATGGCTGGACGCTTCGTCCTGGCGCACGAACGACTCGGCCCCGTCTTCGGCGGGCGCGAGGGAGGCAACGATGGCTGACGTGAAACCGCGCTTCGGATTCGACGAAGAGGGGCTCGGCGCCGAGGCGGTCGTGCGCGAGCTCGATGCGATCGCGCGCAGCGAAGACGGCGTGTGGGCCGACGGCCGCTGCTCGGGAACGATCTACTGCGGCGATCGCGCGATCTACGACCTGATCGCGAAGGCGTACGGCCACTTCTCGTACGTCAACGTGCTGCAGCGCGACATGTGCCCGAGCCAGACGCGCTTCGAGTCCGAGATCATCGCGATGACGCTCGACATGCTGCACGGGGACGCCGCACGCGAACGCGGCCTCGAGCCGTGCGGCGTGATCGGTTCCGGCGGCTCCGAGAGCATCATCTCCTCGATCTACACGCATCGCGAGTGGGGCCGCGCGACGAAGGGAATCACGGCGCCCGAGATGATCCTGCCCGACACGGCGCACGTCGCCTTCGACAAGGGCGCGCACTACTTCGGCGTGAAGGTGATCACCGCGCCGGTCGATCCGGTGACGACGCTCGTGGACGTGGACTTCGTGCGCGAGCACATCAACCGCAACACCGTGCTGCTGGTGGGATCGGCGGGCAACTACCCGTACGGCACGATCGACCCGATCGCGGCGCTCTCGGATCTCGCCGTGGAGCACGACGTCGGACTGCACGTCGACGGTTGCCTCGGCGGTTTCATCCTGCCGTGGGGCGAACGGCTCGGGTACGACATTCCGCCCTTCGACTTCCGGCATCCCGGCGTCACGACGATCTCGGCCGACACGCACAAGTACGGCTACGGGCCGAAGGGGACGTCGGTGCTGCTCTTCCGCGACAAGGCGCTGCGCCGCCACCTCTACTTCGCGCGTCCGGACTGGAAGGGCGGCATGTACGCGTCGCCGGGCATGGGCGGCAGCCGCTCGGGCGGTCTCATCGCCGCGACCTGGGCGGTGATGGTCGCGCTCGGCCGCCAGGGCTATCTCGACAAGGCGCGTCGGGTCTTCGAGACCGCGTTCGCGATGCAGACGGAAGTGAAGAAGCAGTCCGCGCTGCGCCTGATGGGCAGCCCGACCTTCTGCTTCTCGTTCACGTCGGACGCCTTCGACATCTACCACGTCAACGACTTCATGAAGCAGCGCGGCTGGCGCTTCAACGGCCAGCAGTTCCCGAGCGCGATCCACATGTGCGTGACGGGTCCGCAGACGCAGCCCGGTGTTCCCGAGCGCTTCGGCGCCGATCTCGTGGAGGCCGTCGCGTACGCACGCAATCCCGATCAGCCGATCCCGCGGAGCGGCGCGCTCTACGGCGGCCAGGGCACGCGCGCGATGGCGAAGGACCTCGATCTGGATCGCCTGCGCGAAGGACTGATGCGCTACATCGACTCGACGCTCGAGCAGCCGCGGCCGGGGTGAGTCGTGACCGAGAGGACGGCTGCGCCGACGCCTCGCCCGCGCTGGATGACGGCGCTGGCGCTCTTCTGCGTCGTCACGGTCTGCGTGCTCGTTCCGCGCGATCTCTTCGTCGAGAAGACGCGCGACGTCGAGGTTTGGTTCGGCTTCGAAGTGCGCGGAACCGCGGCCCTGCTCACCGCGCCGCTCCACTGGGCGATCTTCCTGCTCGGCGCGTACGGCTTCTGGTTCCAGCGCGCCTGGATCGTGCCCGCGGCGACGGTCTACGCGTTCTACGTCGCGCTGAGCCATCTCGTCTGGAGCGAGGTCAGTCCCAACGGGCGCGGATGGATCGTCGGGCTGGCGCAGGCGCTGCTCTTCTCGATTCCGGGCGTGTTGCTGTGGCGCGCACGGCGCGGGGCGGCGCGCGGCGGCGACGTTGGGTGAGTCGCGTCGCAACGTTCCCAACGCGCTGAGCGCGCTGCGCGTCGCGTGCGTGCCGGTGCTGCTGGCGCTGGCGTGGCGCGGCGAGGTGTCGTCCTTCCTGGCCGTCTTCGCGTTCGGGCTCGTCACCGACGTCCTCGACGGCGTCGTCGCGCGACGCCTCGGGCAGACGAGCGAGTTCGGCGCGCGCCTCGACCAGTGGGCGGACTTCGCGCTCTGGGCCTCGCTGCCGCTCGCGGCGTGGTGGCTCTGGCCGGCGATCCTCTCGCGCGAAAAGGGCTACGTGATTCTCGCGCTCGTCTGCATGCTGACGCCGACGGCCGTCGCCTACCTGAAGTATCGGGAGGTGCCGGGCTATCACACCTGGTCGGTGAAGCTGGGATCGGTGCTCATGGGAGTGAGCGCGCCGCTGCTGCTGCTCTTCGACGTCGCCTGGCCGTTCCGCGTAGCTGCCCTGTTCCAGGTGGTGTGCGCGATCGACGAGCTCGGGATCACGGCCGCGCTCTCGGAGTGCCGGAACGACGTCCCGTCGGTGTTGCATGCGCTGCGCTTGCGGCGGTCGCCGGGCCCTGGAGGCGCGGGGCCCGCCGCCTGACCGATCGCGAGACGGGCGCGCTCAGGGCGCGAGCTGGTCCTGGAACTGTTTCATGTCGAAGTAGTCGCGCCAGGCCGTGATCCGGCCGTCGCGCACCTCGAAGGCGCCCATCACGGGCAGCTCGATCCAGCGGCCGCGCACGAGGAAGCGGTCGAGGCGTTCGGTGAGGACGACACCCTCCTGCGTCTCGGCCAGGTTGCGCAGCACCCAGTCGATCTCGCTCGCCATGCCCATGAAGCCGACGAGCACCGCGCGGATCGCGGCCGTTCCCGTGACCGGCTGCACGGGCATGTTGTGATAGACGGCGTCCGCCGCGAAGAAGCCGAGGACGCGGTCGACGTCGTTGGCGTTGAAGGCGTCGATCAGGTCGCGCACCAGCGCTGCGTTCGCACTCATTCGGGATCCTCCTGCGCGGGAGCGCTCGCCGCTCTCGTCGCGCTCCGGCGGACGCTACCACGCGCGCGCGGCGCCCGAGCGCAACGCTAGACGGCGTCCGATCGCGGCGGTCGCCGGAGCCGCGCCACGAGGACCGTCGCCGCACTCGCGCCGGCGAGCAGTACGAGCGCGGTCGCGGGCCGCGTCAGCCACGCGGGGGCCAGGAGCAGTACTCCGCCGAGCCCCGCCATCATCAGGCCCGAGAGCAGCTTGAGCAGATGGCCCTCGCGTTCGGTCAGCTTGCGCGCGCCGAGCGTCCACGCGAAGAGCGCGACGATCGCGAAGAGCGGCGCCACGTACACCGTCACGTAGAGCGCGATCGCCGCGTAGTAGGTCGCGACGGGCAGATCGCGCAGCGTCAGGATGCGCGTGAACACCATCGGGAAACCCGCCGTGCAGAGCAGCTCGTAGGCGTTCGCCACGACGGCGAGCGCGACGGTCGCGGCGAGCATGGTTCCGACGCGCTCGGCTCGCACGAGTCCGCGCATGCGCGCGAAGAGCCCGGGCTTCGCGGCTGCGGGGATCGCCAGCGCCGGCGCGCCCGAGGCGCGGAATCCGTCGCGTGCGTTCACCGCTCCGATCGCGACCGCGAGCACCCCCGCGCCGAAAGTCACCGCGCGCAGCTCGCCGAGCACGAGGAAGAGATTCAGCCACGCCGCCAGGAGCGCGAAGTACACGAGCCCCGAGATCGCGACGAAGACGCCGCCCACGGCCAGCATCCGGGCGCGGCTGCGCGCATGCACGAGCAGGCTGAGCAGGAAGAGCAGCACGAAGAAGGCGCAGGGATTCAGCGAATCGAGCCCGCCGAGCACGATCGCGAGCACGGGCAGCGACATGCGCTCGGCGTCGAGACCGCCGGGCAGGCGCGGCGGCGCGAAGGCGGTGTCCTGCGGCTTCGCGTTGGCGCGACATTCCGCGAGGCCCTCGCGCAGCGCAGCCGGCGTCGTCGCGGCGTCGAACCCCGTGAGCACGCGGCCACAGAACACGAACGCGGGTACGAAGCGCGCCTCCGCGCCGGCCGCCGCGGCGAGCGTGCGATAGCGCTCGACGTGATCGGGATGCCCGGTCAGCTCGAGCGAGTGGAGCGTGACGCCGCGCTCGGCTGCGAGCGACGCGACGAAGGGTTTCGCCGCGAGACAGTGCGGGCACGAGTCCGTCCAGAAGAACCACAGATGGACGCTGCGCTCGCCGCTCGCATCGACTGCCACCCATTCGACGTCCGGCGGCGCGCCGCGCGAGGGTCCGGCGAGCAGCGCCACGAGGAGCAGGAGGATGCTCGCCCGATCGGTTCTCAGCGGGCGCGTCTCCGCTGCAGACCGGCGAGCGCCGCGGCCGCGGCTGCAGCGAGCGCGGTCGCTCCGGGCTCCGGGACACGGAACGACGCACGGGTCTGGAGCGAGGCGCCGGCTCCGAAATCGAACGCGCCGCCCTGGTCGAAGCTGCGGGCTTCGAGCGCACCGTCGATGGCGGCGGCCATCAACCGGTACTCGCCGTCCGGGAGCGGAGGGGCCGTT
>JALOQG010000166.1 GCA_025453505.1 Myxococcota bacterium
CGGGTGTTGTCGCTGAAGGTCAGCGTCGCGGCAATCTGTCCGGCGTCGTTCCAGGCCTGGGTCCTGCCGTCCTGGCCGCCGGCCGCGCGGCCCAGCGCCGAGATCGCCGTGATGGTGCGAAGATCGCCGGGCGCCACTTCGACGACGTCGCCCTTGCGCAGCAGCAGCGACGTGACACCGCTGTACAGATCGTGGTGCCAGAGTCCGTCGCCCGTGCCTTCACCCGGCGCGGTGTAGGAACCGCTGATGATCACCTCGCCGGAGCCGTTCAGCTCCCACCGCGGGTTCGCTCCATAGGTGGAACCCGCGACGAGCCCGGCGGGCTGATCGCCCTCGCGCGCGATCCGCTGCAGCGGTCCGTAGCCCGCGGTTCCCCAGAGTCCGGAATCGCTGAAGGTCGTGGTGCCGCCGACGCCGACTGTGAGCTGTCCTTCGATCACCATCGAGCCGTCCGCGCCGAGCGCGATGTCGTCGGGGAACGAGAACTCCGCGCCCGCGGTGCCCGGGGCGGGATCGCCGGTCCGAACCAGCACGCGCGTTCCGCCGGCGCCGTCGGGAGCGAAGATCGCGCTGCCGCCGCCTTCGAGGCTGCCGAGGTACGCGATGTCGCCGGCGTCGTTGATGCCGAGCTCGTCCCGGTTCTCCGTCGCCTTCAGGAGGTTGGTGCCGGTCCCGGGCGCCGGCATGCCTTCGATCGCGACGAGCTGCGGCGGGCCGTCTCCGAAGCGATAGAGCGCGCTTCCGAACGGATCGAGACGCACGTGGGTGAGCGTGACGCCGAGGTCGTTCATCACGCTGCCGAAGAAACCGCGGAACGTGTTGCCCGAAGCATCGGGCGCGAAATCGCCTTCGATCCCGAGCAGCGTCGTCACGGCCCCGTCGTAGCGCCAGAGACAGTTGTCGCCGAAGCCGCCGCCCGCCGGCTCCGATCGGTTGTGGAACAACGTGCCGAAGTCGCTCGATACCGGACTGCTCTGGTCGAAGAGCTGCGAGCCGAACTTCGCCCCGCCGAGGCCCGGCGCGAGGTCGTCCTCCCGCGCGATCCGCACGAGATCGCCGCTCGAACTCGCGGCGTAGACGACGTCGTCGGTGGTGGCGGTGACTCCCTCGACGCGCTCGAGAAGGCCGAAGAAGACGGGCCCGTCGGCGGTGAGCGAGAAGTACCCGATCGTATCGAGCGGGACGGTCGTGAAGCCGGGCGCGACCTCGCCGGTCAACGCGACGAAGCTCTCCTCGCCGCTGCCGGTCCACCGCCAGAGGCCTCGCCCGCCGCTCGAGACGTCCGCCCAGAAGAGCACCTCGCCGGCGTCGTTCAGCGCGGCGCCGTTGAAGAGCTGGTAGGTGTAGGCCGTTCCGGGTGCGGCCTCGAAGCGCAGGGCGATCGTCTCGATCGCGCCGAGCTCGACCGCTCGCGCGGCGTGAGGCAGGAGCACGAGGAACGCCGCGGCGCCCACCCGCATCACGTGTCGCCAGGATCCGTCGCTCCGCATGCCGCACCTCCTGCTCGGGTGGGCCGACCATAGGCGAGATCCCGGTCGGCTAGGATGGGCCGCCACCGGAGGACGCTTGAGCGCCCCGACACCCCCTGCCGACCGACCGCGCCTGCGCGATCGCATCGATTCGCGCGCGGCCGGCGACGAATCGCTCGATCGCTTCCTCGCGTGGATCGTCGAGACCGGCATCCAGCCCTACGCGGCGCAGGAGGAAGCGCTGCTCGAGCTGTGGTCGGGCAAGCACGTGGTGCTCTCGACGCCGACCGGCTCGGGCAAGTCGCTGGTCGCCCTCGGCCTGCACTTCAAGGGGCTCTGCGAGGGACGCCGCTCGTTCTACACCGCGCCGATCAAGGCGCTGGCGAGCGAGAAGTTCTTCGCGCTCTGCGACGAACTCGGGCCCGAGAACGTGGGCATGATGACCGGCGACGCCAGCATCAACTGGGCGGCGCCCGTGATCTGCTGCACCGCCGAGGTGTTGATGAACATGGCGCTGCGGCGCGGCGAACTCGCCGATGCGCCGTACGTCGTGATGGACGAGTTCCACTACTACGCCGACGCGGATCGCGGCGTCGCGTGGCAGGTGCCGCTGCTCGCGCTGCCGAAGACGACGTTCCTGCTGATGTCGGCGACGCTCGGCGACACGCGGCCGATCGAGCAGCGCCTCGAGCAGGTGACGCAGCGCCCGGTCGTGCACGTGCACTCGGAAGAGCGGCCCGTCCCGCTCACCTTCGAGTACAGCGAGACGGCGCTGCACGAGAAGGTCGAGGAGCTGCTCGAGCAGGGGCGGGCGCCGGTCTACGTCGTGCACTTCACGCAGCGCGAAGCGGCGGAGCAGGCGCAGGCGCTGACGAGCGCGCGCATCGCGACGCGCGAGCAGCGCGACGGCATCGCCGAGCTGCTGCGCGGCGTCCGCTTCGAGAGCCCGTACGGCAAGGACGTGCAGCGCTTCCTGCGCCACGGCGTCGGAGTGCACCACGCGGGCCTCCTGCCGAAGTACCGGCTGCTGGTCGAGCAGCTCGCGCAGAAGGGATTGCTGCGCGTCGTGTGCGGCACCGACACGCTCGGCGTCGGCGTCAACGTCCCGATCCGCACGGTGCTCTTCTCCGCGCTCTCGAAGTACGACGGCGAGAAGACCCGCGTGCTGTCGGTGCGCGAGTTCAAGCAGATCGCCGGACGCGCGGGGCGCAAGGGCTTCGACGAGCGCGGCTGGGTCGTGTGCCAGGCGCCCGAGCACGTGATCGAGAACAAGCGGGTCTCCGCGAAGGGCGGGAAGAAGAAGCAGCCGAAGCGGCCGCCGCCCGGCTTCGTCGGCTGGGACGCGAAGACCTTCGAGCGGCTGACCTGGAGTCCGCCCGAGATGCTCCAGTCGCAGTTCCGCGTCACGCACGGGATGCTGGTCTCGCTGCTGCAGCGCGGCGAGGAGGAAGAGACGCGCGGCAGCGGCTTCCGCCTGCTCGCGGCGCTGGTCGCTGCGTCGCACGAATCGACCGCGCGCAAGCGCCAGCTGCGCCGTCACGCCGCGTCGATCTTCCGCTCGCTGCGGCGCGCCGGCCTGGTGCAGCGCGTCGCCGATCTCGACCGTGGCGGCGCGCGCGTGCGCATCTCGCCCGAGCTGCAGCGCGACTTCTCGCTGCACCAGTCGCTCTCGCCGTACCTGCTCGACGTGCTCGCGGTGCTCGACCCCGAGCTGCCCGACTACGCCATGGACCTGCTCTCGGTGGTCGAAGCGATCCTCGAGAATCCGCGCCAGATCCTCGCGCAGCAGGCGAGCCGCGCGAAGGGCGAGCTGATCGCACGATTGAAGGCCGAGGGGGTCCCGTACGAGGAGCGCATCGAGAAGCTCGACGACGTGACGCATCCGAAGCCGCTCGCGGAGTTTCTCTACGCGACCTTCGACATCTTCGCCGAGAAGCATCCGTGGATCGGCGAGGAGAACGTCCGGCCGAAGTCGATCGCGCGCGAGATGTGGGAGCACTTCGACGACTTCGCCGACTTCGTGCGCCGCTACGGCATCGAGCGCAGCGAGGGTCTGTTGCTCCGGTATCTCTCGCAGGTGCACAACACGCTGGTGCACAGCGTGCCCGAGTCGGCCTGTACGGAAGACGTCTTCGACGTGATCGGGTATCTGCGCGCGATGCTCGCGCGCGTGGATTCGAGCCTGATCGAGGAGTGGGAGAACCTCGTCAACCCGAACGCGCCGCGCGATCGCGCCGCCGCCGCGCCCGCGCCGCGTCCCTTCGATCTGGCGCGGCATCCGAAGGCGCTCGCCGCGCGCATCCGCGCCGAAATGCAGCAGCTCGTGCGCGCGCTCGCGCAGGGCCGCTTCGAAGACGCCGCGGGCCTCGTGCGCGACGATCCCGAAGATCGCTGGGACGCCGCGCGCTTCGAGGCCGCGCTCGCGCCGTTTCTCGCCGAGTACGGCCGCATCCTCTTCGATCCGCGCGCGCGGCTCGCCGAGCACACGGCGATCACGCCCGACGGCACGCGCCGCTGGGCGGTGCAGCAGAAGCTGCTCGATCCGGCTGGCGACGATCTGTGGGCGGTGATCGGCGCAGTCGATCTCGGCGAAGAGAAGACGCCCGAAGGCCCGCTCCTGCGCGTCGATCGCATCGGGACTTGAGGGAAGGAGATTCCTTGAAGGAACGGGATTCGCTCGGGTTGCGTGGGCCGCTTCCGACCTGGCAGGAGCCCGGCGTCACCGCGATCGGCCGCGCGCCGATGCACGCGACGTTCGCGCCGTACCCCGATCGCGACGCCGCGCTCGCCGGCGAGGACTCGCCGCTGCGGATCTCGCTCGACGGCACCTGGCGCTTTACGCTCGTCGACGCGCCCGATGCGGCGCCCGCGGACTGGCACGCGCGCGACTTCGACGACGCCGCGTGGAGCGCGATCGAGGTGCCGACTTCGTGGACGCTGCAGGGCTTCGGTACGCCCGCGTACACCAACGTGCGGATGCCGTTCGCGACCGAGCCGCCCGCGGTGCCGGCCGAGAACCCGACCGGCCTGCACCGGCGCCGCTTCACGCTGCCGGCGGAGTGGGATGGCCGCCGCGTCACGCTGACGATCGGATCGGCGGAGAGCATCGTCTACGTCTGGGTGAACGGCGCGCCGGTGGGGATGGGCAAGGACAGCCGGCTGCCGAGCGAGTTCGAGATCACGCCGCATCTCGTTCCGGGCGAGAACGTCGTCGCGCTCGCGGTCGTGCAGTGGTCCGACGCGACGTGGCTCGAGGACCAGGACCAGTGGTGGCTGCCGGGCCTGCACCGCAGCGTGACGTTGACGGCGACGGGCCCGACGTGGATCGCGGATCTCGCGCTGCGGCCGGCGCTCGGCGCGAAGGCCGGCGAGGCGACGCTCGACGCGGAGCTGCGCGTCGGCTTCTCGGCGGATCCGGAGCCCGGCTGGCGCGTGGACTTCGAGGTGATCGACGCGCGAGGAAAGTCGCTCGCCTCGCTCGCGGGCGCCGAGGTGCCGGTCTTCCGGCGCGGCTCGCCCGTGCTCGAACTCGTGGACGGCTACGTGTTCCGCGGTCACGTGGCGCGCGCGACGCTCGGGCTGCGCGGCATCGCGGCGTGGTCGCACGAGACGCCGGTGCTGTACCGCGTCGTCGCGACGCTGCGCGATCCGTCGGGCGGCGTGCGCGAAGTCGTCGCGCAGCGCATCGGCTTCCGCTCGATCGAGGTGCGCGACAACCAGCTGCTCGTGAACGGGCGGCCGGTGCAGATCGTCGGCGTCAACCGCCACGAATGGGACGAACGCCGCGGCCGCGCCGTCGGGCTCGCGGGCATGCGCCGCGATCTCTTGCTCATGAAGCGCCATCACGTCAACGCGGTGCGCTGCTCGCACTATCCCAACGACGAGCGCTTCTACGACCTCTGCGACGAGCTCGGCCTCTACGTGATCGACGAGGCGAACCTCGAGACGCATGCGCGCTGGTCGAGCCTGTGTCACGACGCGCGCTACCAGACCGCGATGATCGAGCGCGGCGCGCGCATGGTGCTGCGCGACCGCAACCATCCCTGCATCGTGCTCTGGTCGCTCGGCAACGAGTCCGGCTACGGCGCGGCGCACGACGCGATGGCGGCGTGGATCCGCCGGACCGACCCAACGCGCCCGCTCCACTACGAGGGCGCGATCGGCAAGCACCTGCACGCCGAAGCGCCTTGCACCGACGTCGTGTGCCCGATGTACGCGTCGATCGACGAGATCGTCGCGTGGTCGAAGGCGCGCCGCGACCGCCGCCGGCCGCTGATCCTGTGCGAGTACTCGCACGCGATGGGCAATTCGAACGGCAGCCTCTCGGACTACTTCGCCGCGTTCGAGAAACACCGCGGCCTGCAGGGCGGATTCCTCTGGGAGTGGGTCGATCACGGGATCCTGTGCGAAGAGCCGGACGGCCGCTCCTACCATGCGTACGGCGGCGACTTCGGCGAGGCCGTGCACGACGCCAACTTCTGCTGCGACGGCATCGTCGGCGCCGACCGCACGCCGCACCCGGCGCTCGAGGAGCTGAAGTCGCTGGCGCAGCCCGTGCGCGTGCGTGCGATCGACGCCGCGCGGGGCCGCGTCGAGATCGAGAACCGGCGCTGGTTCACGGATCTGCGCGATCTCGCGGCGCGCTTCGAAGTGGCGGTGGACGGCCGGGTCGTGCAGCGCGGCGCGCTGCGGCTGCCCGCGATCGGGCCGCGCGAGCGCGCGGCGCTGCGCGTGCCGCTTCGCCGTCCCGCGCTCGCCGCGGGCGAACGGCCCGTTGTCACGGTCACCTTCACGCAGCGGCGCGAGACGTCGTGGGCGCCCGCGGGCGAGACGGTCGCGTGGACGCAGATCACGCTGCCTTTCGCGGCACGCGCGAAGCGCGCGCCGGCGCGCGTCGCGCGGGCCGGCCCGCTCTCGATCGAGACGCGCGACGACGCGTTCGAGGTCGAGGGCGACGCCTTCGCGCTGGTGATCGACCGCGCGAACGCGGCGATCGGCGGCTTCGCGGTGGGCGATCACGCG
>JALOQG010000167.1 GCA_025453505.1 Myxococcota bacterium
GTGACGGGCTGCTCGACGGCGCCGCCGTGCGCGGCTACGTGGACGCGCACTTCGCGCGCCAGCGCGACCACGGCTCGCTGCTCTGGACCTTCTTCAATCTCACGCTGTGGCACCGCCGCTGGATCGAGCAGCAGTCGATCTGAGCGTGCCGCGCGTGAATCCGCGTTCCGATCGACGCCTCCGCCACGCGTGGCTACGGTCGGATGCATGAGCGATCTCACCCCGCCGGTCCCGCACGCACCGACCCGCATCTCGGTCGAGGACTACTTCCGGCTCGTCGAGACGGGCGTCCTCGACGAGGACGAGCGCGTCGAGCTGCTGGAAGGGGTGATCGTCTCGATGCCGCCCAGTGGTCCGCAGCACGCTGCGGTCGTGGACCTGTTCGCGCAGGCGCTCGCGAACGCCGTCGGAGATCGTGCCGCCGTCCGCACCGAGAAGCCTCTCCTGCTCGGGCCCGCGTCCGCGCCCGAGCCCGACGTCGCCGTCGTGCCTGGCTCGCTTCGCGACTACCTCGAAACTCACCCGACCCGGGCGCTCCTCGTGGTCGAGGTCGCGGAGTGGTCGCTCGCGCAGGACCGGCTCGCGAAGTCGCGCATCTACGCGGCCGCCGGAGTGCAGGAGTACTGGATCGTGAACCTGCGCCACGGCGTCGTCGAGGTCCTGCGCGATCCCGATCCGGCACGGGCGCTGTACCGGAGCGTGCAGCGATTCGGGCGCGGCGAGCGGATCGGGCTCGCGTCGCTCCCGGGTGTCGAGATCGACTTCGCCGACCTCGTACCGGCGCCGGATCCCACGCCGTTCCAGTGAGCGACGCTCAGTCCGCCAGCGCCTCGCCGTAGATCGCGTCGAGTTGCGCGACGACCGCGTCGAAGGCGAAGACCTGCTCGACGCGCGCGCGCGCGGCCGTGCCGAGCGTGTGACGCAGCACGGGATCGTCGATCAGCCGGCGCAGCGCGGCTTCGAGCGCCGCGGCGTCGCGCACCGGCACGAGCAGTCCCGAGCGCCCGTCCTCGATCGCTTCGGGAATCGCGCCGACCGGCGTCGCGACGACCGGCAGCGCCGCCGCCATCGCCTCGATCACGACGTTCGGGAAGCCCTCGCGCCACGTCGGCAGCACGAACACGTCGGCTTCGCGGTAGAGACGGAAGATCTCCTCGCGCGGCTGCGCGGGCAGCACGCGCACGCGATCGCCGAGGGCGCGCAGATCCTCCGCGAGCGTCGCCGTGAAGCTCGGCTCCTCCGGACCGACGAGCGTGAAGCGCGCATCGGGCAGACCGCGGGCGGCCGCGAGCAGCTCGCGCACGCCCTTCGCCTCGAGCAGCCAGCCGACGAAGAGCACGTGCACGGGACCGCTGCGTCCGCTGCGATCGGGCGGCGCGCCCTGCGCATCGAGACGCACGAAGTTCGGCAGGTAGCGCACGCGCTCGGGGCCGACTTCGCGCGCGAGCCAGCGCTGCGTGGGCGCGGTCAGCGCGATCACGACGTCGGTCTTGCGCAGCGTCGCGAGGATGAAGCTGCGCCACGCGGCCGACGCGCCTTCGGCCCACTCGGGAAAGTCGCCGCCGCGCAGGTGCAGGAGCGTGCGCGCGCCGGCGAGCCGCGCGAGCCGGATCGCCACGCCGTCGCGCAGGAATGCCCAGAAGTACGAGGTGTTGACGTGGACGACCGCGGGCCGGAAGCGCAGCAGCTCGACGGCGAGCTGCCAGAGGATGCGCAACGCATCGGCAACGCGACCGAAACGCAAACGGCTCGTGCCCGTCACGTCCGCGGCCGAGGGCGAGGAGTCGACGACGCGGATCTCCCAGCGCTCCGTGAGGGCGCTCTCGCGCACCGCGACCATCCAGTTCGAGATGCCGCCGGTGGGCGGCGGCAGAGGACTCACGAAGAGCAGCCGGCGGCGCGTCGGTTCCACGGATCTCCCTGGCGCGCCCGGAGGCGGGGGCGGCTCATTCTGCCAGCGTCCGGGGCTCTCGCCATGGCGCCTCCTCTCGCGCACGACACCCGCCACGGCCGCTTGCTAGCTTGCCGCGCTCGCCGCACGAGGGTGGCGGGCAGAAGCGGGACGAGGGTCTCCCGCGGATCTGCCGATAGGAGCCCGTCATGTGCGGCATCGCCGGCATTCTCGTTCCGTCCGCTCCTGCGCATCCGTTGCGCACGGCGCTGGCGGACGAGCTCGAGCGGCTGGCCGGCGCCTTGCGGCACCGCGGACCGGACGCCGCCGCCATCGCGACCACCGCGCACGGCGGACTCGCGCACACGCGCCTCTCGATCCTCGATCTCTCGCCGACCGGCGCGCAGCCGATGTGGACGCCCGACCGGCGTCACGTCGTCGCGTACAACGGCGAGGTCTACAACTTCGCGCCGCTGCGCGACGCGCTCGTGCAGGCGGGCGAACGCTTCGCCGGGAGCAGCGACACCGAGGTCGTACTGCGCCTCCTCGCGCGCGACGGCGAACGAGCGCTCGCGCGGCTCGACGGCATGTTCGCACTCGCGCTGCTCGACACGCAGACCGGCACGCTGCTGCTCGCGCGCGACCGCGCCGGCCAGAAGCCGCTCTACTGGGCGCCGGTCGCGGGCGGCGGCTTCGCCTTCGCGAGCGAGATCGCGCCGCTCTTGCGCGTGCCCGGCGTCGACGCGCGGCTCGATCCGCAGGGCCTCTCGCATCTGCTGACCTTCGGCTTCGTGCCGAACCCGTGGTCGCTGCGCGCCGGCGTCCGCCAGCTCCGGCCCGGCACCGCGCTGCGGCTGCGCGCCGGCGCGGAGCCCGAGGAACTCCGCTGGGTGCGCGAGCCCGGACCGGATTCCGCGCCGCTCGCCGGCGACGTCGAACCGCTCTCGCACGATCTCGAAGCCGTGCTCTCGCAGTGCGTGCGCGAGCACCTCGTCTCGGACGTGCCGGTCGGCGTGCTGCTCTCGGGCGGCGTCGATTCCTCGCTCGTCGCCGCGCTCGCCGCGCGCCACGTCGGGCGCGTGAAGACCTACTCGATCGTGCACCGCGATCCCGCCTACGACGAGCGCGAGGCGTCGCGCGCGGTCGCCGCGGCGATCGGCAGCGAGCACCACGAGATCGAGTTCTCGGAGGCCGCGCTCGGCGACGACGAGCTCGACCTGCTCGTCGACCATCACGGCGATCCGTTCGCGGATTCGTCGTCGCTCGCGGTGCTGCGCATCTCGCGCGAGATGCGGCGCTCCGTGACGGTCGCGCTCTCGGGCGACGGCGGCGACGAGGTGTTCGCCGGCTATCCGCGTTTCGCGCAGCTGCGCCTGCTCGGCGCGCTCGCGCACGTGCCGGCGTTCGCGCTGCGTGCGGGCGTGGCGCTGGCATCGGTGGCGGGCGGCCTGCGCGGCCGCCAGGTCGCGCGCGCGCTCGGCGCGGCGGCGATGCCGGCCTCGCGCCGCATGGTGGCCTTCACGACCTTCTTCTGGCCCGAGGAGCAGGCCTTCCTGCTCCGGCCGGAGCTGCTCGGCGGCGGAGCCGCGGCGCTCGGTGCGCTGCTCGACGAACGCGGCGCCGCGCTCGAGCGCGATCCCGTCGCGTCGGCGCATTGGCTCGAGCAGCGCCTGATCCTGCCCGACGACATGCTGACCAAGGTCGATCGCATGTCGATGGCCGCGTCGCTGGAGGTGCGGCCGCCGCTGCTCGCCGCGCCGGTGCTCGACTTCGCGCAGCGGCTCCCGTTCGCGACCAAGAACGAAGGCACCACCGGCAAGCGCATCCTGCGCACGCTCGCAAAACGGCTCGTACCGCCCTGGGTGATCGACCGGCCCAAGAAGGGCTTCGCGCTGCCGCTCGAGCAGCACGGCGGCAAGGTCTTCCAGGAGGCTTCGCGCTTCGCGCTCGAATCGAACGCCTCGCCGCTGCGCGCGCTCTTCCGGCCCGAGGCGCTCGCGACGCTCGCCGCCCAGCTGACGAAATCCGGCGAGGGCCGCGACCCCGAGGACTCGCCCTTCCGCCGCGTCCACCGCCGCTGGCTGCTGACGCTGCTCGCGCGCACCCTCGAGCGTCACCCGGGAGCGCTCTAAGCGCACTGGCTATGTTGGACCCGGAGAAGAGATCGTGAACATCGGCCTTCCCAACATCCTGACCGTCGATGTCGAAGAGTGGTTCCACATCCTCGAGGTCGAGGGCGGCTACACGCGCGAGGATTGGGCCGGACTCGAGTCGCGCGTCGAGGCCAACACGGACGTGCTGCTCGACCTCTTCGCGGCCGCCGGCGTGCGCGGCACCTTCTTCGTCGTCGGCTGGGTCGCACGGCAGCACCCGCAGGTCGTGCGCAAGATCGCGGCCGCCGGACACGAGGTCGCGTCGCACTCGTACTGGCACGAGGTCGTCGCGCGCCACACGCCGGCCTCGCTCGCCGAAGACCTCGGGGCCTCGCGCAAGCTGCTCGAGGACCAGGCGGGACGCGCGGTGCGCGGCTTCCGCGCGCCCGGCGGATCGATCACGCCGGACACCGCGTGGGCGTTCGACGTGATCGCGGAGGCCGGCTTCACCTACGACGCCTCGGTGAACCCCGGTCACTCGTCCCACGGCGGATTCCCGACGCCCTACTTCGGACCGCATCGGATCCGCTGCGGCAGCGGCACGCTCTACGAGATCCCGTGGACGACCGTCGGTCTCGCCGGCCGGCGCGTGCCCTTCGCGGGGGGCGGCTACCTGCGCCTCTTCCCGTATCCCTTGATCCGGAACTGCGTCGGCAGCGAGAACCGGCACGGCCGGCCCGCCACCGTCTACGTCCACCCGCGCGAGATCGACCCGGAGCAGCCGCGCATGGACCTGCCCTGGCAGCGCCGCTTCAAGTACTACGTCGGCCTGCGCTCGACGGCGCGCAAACTCTCGGCACTGCTGCGCGATCACCCGTTCGTCCCGGTCGAGACCTGGCTCGAAAGGCACGGGCCTGACGTTTCAGATCGCGTCTTCGAAGTACAGTGACGTCGCGAAGCCGGTGGCGCTCGATCGGCGCAGCGTTCACGTGCGCGATCGTGGCGGCCTGGTTCCTCCTACCCGGCGAAGAGCGCCTCGCGATGCGTCTGAAGGGAATCGGTCTCGGAGCACGAGCCGTGGACTCGGTTCTCGCCTTCGGCTCCGACTACCAACCACTCGACAAGCACTCTTCGTGCAGCCCCGACGGAGCCGTTTCCTTCCTCTGCGGCGATCCGGCCGATCCTTATCTCGCGCGGATTCGCCGCGACCCACGCCTCGCTCCACTCCTGGAGCTGCCACCGAATCGCCTCCAGACGTGGGCGGCGTTCCAGGATTTTCTGCGTGGGCGCTTCGCGCACGGCGAAGAAACCATGGGGACGGAACCGTTCGGCCCCGGGTTCCACCTGCTCGAAATGCTCGACGACGCGGACCGCGGTGGACGATTCCTCTGCGGTGCTGCTTCCAAGATGTTGATCCAACTCGTCCGTGCTGCCGGCGGATACGGCAGGATGCTGTCGATCTGGGATCCGCGTGGATCCGGCCACGTCGTGACGGAGCTCTGGGTCGAGGAGCCGGACCAGCCGGGACGCTGGGTCGTCTTCGATCCCGACTACGACGTCTACTTCACCGACGCAAGCGGCATTCCGCTGAGTGCCCTCGATCTGCACCGCCTGCATCACCAGGGTCGTGCGAACGAGGCGGTGGCCGTCGCCGGAGCGTCGCCGAATCGTGTTTATCGGCCAGAACTCCACGAGTACCTGGTGTCGCACTATGCAGATGTGCTGTACCAGACGCGTGCCAATTGGACGGAGACCGAGTTTTCGACCTGGGATCCCCGCCGCACCCTGGCACTGGACGCCTGGATGCTGGAGTCGCCCGATTCCTGGTTCCCGCGAGAAGCCGTACGCGGCATCGTGAACGATCCGACGCTGCTCTACTTCCGCCCACAAGACCCGCCGGCCCCGCCCGCGCAACCCTAGTCGGACGGGTCGTTTTCGCTGGCGCATCGGTCGATGCGCGCGCCGTCACGAACCACGCCGCGCAGCACCGCTTCGAAGCGCTCTACCAGGCGCCCGCGATCGAACGCGGCCGCGTAGACGCGGCCGGCTTCGCCGAAGGCCTGCGCGCGCGCCGGGTCTTCGAGCAGCGCGCGGATCGACGCGGCGAGGGCGGCGGCGTCGCTCGCGGGCGTCGCGAGTCCCGCCTGCGCCTCGCGCAGGATCTCGGCGGGCGCGCCGTCGGCCGACACGAGAACGGGTCGCCCGCCGGCCATCGCCTCGTAGAGCTTCGACGGAACCGTGTGGGTGTCCTTGCGCGGGCGCAGCGTGACGGCGATCGCGCCGGCGGTGCGCAGCAGCGGCGGAATCGCGTCGCGCGGCTGCTCGGCGACGAAGCGGACGACGTCGCCGAGGCCTTCGTCCCGCACGCGCGCCACGAGCCGCGCGCGCTCGGAGCCGGCGCCGATCATCGCGAGCTGGAAGCGCGCCGCGAGATCCGGCGCCGCGGCGCGCAGCTTCGCCGTCGCGT
>JALOQG010000168.1 GCA_025453505.1 Myxococcota bacterium
AAATTCCGGTTGTTCGGCGGGGACGATGCGCACCCTCACTTGCTGGATCTGCACCCTCGGCCTCGCGGGCGGTCTCGTCTTCGGTGTTTTCGAGCAAGTCGCCGAGGCCGATGTCTACGTCGACTCCTCGGACACGAAGGCGCTCGCCGACATCGGCATGATTCCGTCTCCGCCCTATCTCCTGGGCTCCTCGTATTCGGGACAGGACTATTGGTTCGTGCCCGCGGCGCGGGACGCGACGACGCTGGTGGGCGCTGGAGTCGTCGAGGCGGAGGCCGAGGCGACCTTCCTCCATCCCTATGAACAGACGCCGATCGCACCGCCATTCAGCGCGAACACTCTGGGCAACGCGAGCTACACCGCTTCGCACGGGGAGCTGCGCGCCAGCGCGGATGCAACGGCCTCCCTCTTCCCCTCCAGCTACGTGGCCCTGTCCAACGACTTCGAGGACCCTCCGATCGAGATCCGCTCTCCTTACCTGACCGGCACCTTCGCGGGAATCAAGATCGCCTACGACGACGAGGTCACCGTCACCAGCTCGACGCTCCCACAGGGCACTGCCGTCCAGATCGAGGTAGAGCTGCGTCACGACGACGCCGTCACCTCGACGGCGGGCCTCGGCGGGGGACCGCCCTTTCCGAACCAGGCTTTCTCCGAGACCCGGCTCGAACTCGGCATCTATGACTTCGATTACTCGGTGCAGAAGGTCGACCAGACGACCGTGTGGCGCGACGAGAACACCACCGGTGTCGTGACGCGCGACGATCCGAACGCCGAGACGTATCCCTTCGGTGTCGCGATCGGCGACCACCTGGCGATCTACCAGACTCTTCAGGTCTGGGCCCGCGCGACCGCCGACGCCGATTTCTCCACGGCGGCCGCGTCGGCCAACGCGTCGAACACCGCGGGTCTCTCCATACGATCCCTCACCCCGGGTGTCGTGCTCGAGTCGACGAGCGGACGCGACTACACGATCTCCGTGCCCGAGCCGGGGCTCGCCGCGAGCGCGGGCGCAGGCATGCTCGCGCTCCTGCTGCGATGGCGTCGGCTCGCGGCGCGCCGTGCGCGGCGCGTCCGGACGGGTGCCCGCAGGCCAGGCATGCACACCTGACGCACGCGACGGATTCGCGACCGGCGAGAGCCGCCCCGATCGACTCGTCTGCTCCGGCGCGGACTTGATACCCTAGCCACGTGCGAATCGCGCTCGCGCAGATCAATCCCACCGTGGGCGACCTCGCGGGCAACCGGCGTCTCGTCGAGGAGTCGGCAGCCAAGGCGGCGGCGGCCGGAGCGACGCTCGTGCTCTTCCCCGAACTCGCGCTGACCGGCTATCCGCCGATGGACCTACTCGAACGCCGCGGTTTCGTCGACGACCAGCTGCGCGAGCTCGAAGCGCTGCTGCCGGTCTCGCAGAAGATCGCGATCGCCGTCGGCGCCGTGCTGCCGACCGAACGACGCGGGGGCAAGTCGCTCGCCAATGCGGCCGTGCTGCTGGCCGGCGGCGCGCGCGTCGCGGCGCAGGCCAAGACGCTGCTTCCCACCTACGACGTCTTCGACGAGAAGCGCTATTTCGCGCCGGCCGAGCGCCGCGCGGTGACGCAGATCGGCGGCAGCCCGCTCGGGTTGAGCATCTGCGAAGACGGCTGGACCGTCGGCTACGACTCCGATCCGACCGGCGATCTCGCGCAGCAGGGCGCGGCGCTGGTGCTGAACCTGTCGGCTTCGCCGTGGCACGTCGGCAAGCCCGCCGAGCGGCGTGCGCTCTTCGCAGCGCTCGCGCGCCGGAACCGTGTGCCGATCGCGTTCTGCAACCAGGTCGGCGGCAACGACGAACTGGTCTTCGACGGCGGCTCGTTCTTCGTGGACGCGCAGGGCGAAATCCGCGCGTCGCTGCCGCTCTTCGAGTCGGCGCTCGAGATCGTGGACACGGAGCTGCCGTCGGCTCCGGTCTCCGTGCGCGAGCCCCTGGCGGCGGCGCAGCTCGAAGCGGGCCTCGTGCTCGGCATCCGCGACTACTTCCGCAAGCAGAGCCTGCCGCCCGGCGCGGTGATCGGCCTCTCGGGCGGTGTCGACTCCGCGGTGACGGCGCACCTCGCGGCGCTCGCGCTCGGCGCGGATCGCGTGCTCGGCGTCCTGATGCCGGGACCCTTCTCGTCCGAACACAGCGTCGCCGACGCGCATGCCCTCGCGCGCAACCTCGGCATCGAGACACGCACGGTGGACATCCGTCCGATCTACGAGCGCTATCTCGACGTCTTCGCCGACACGTTCGGCCCGCGCGACGACTACGGACTGGCGCAGCAGAACATCCAATCCAGGATTCGTGGCGCGACCTTGATGGCGATCTCCAATGCCGAGAATCGGCTCGTGCTCGCGACGGGCAACAAGAGCGAGCTGTCGATCGGCTACTGCACGCTCTACGGCGACACGGTCGGCGGACTCGCCGTGCTCGGCGACGTCTACAAGAAGCACGTCTACGCGCTCGCGCGTCATGCGAACGCGAACGGCGAGCGCATTCCCCTGAACACGATCGAGAAGCCGCCGTCGGCCGAGCTGGCGCCCGACCAGCGCGACGAGGACGACCTGCCGCCCTACGCGATCCTCGACGCCGTGCTCGAGCAGGCGATCGAGGGCGGACTCGGCGCGGCGTCGATCGAGCCGCCGCCGGGCGCGACGCGCGAGCTGGTCGCGCAGATCGTGCGGCGCCTCGACCGCAACGAGTACAAGCGGCGCCAGTCGCCGCTGGTGTTGCGCACGTCGCCGAAGGCGTTCGGTGCGGGACGACGCCTGCCGATCGTCCACCGCTACGAGACGTAGGCGGCGCGGGGCGATGTCCGCACCGATCCTCGTCACGGGCGCCGCCGGCTTCATCGGCGCGCGCTTCGTCGAGTCGTGCGCCGCCCGCGGCCTCGACGTCGTGTCGGTGGATCGCGCGGCGCACTTCGTCGAGCGGCCCGAGCACGCGGGCGTCGCGTTCGGGCGCATCGTCGATCGCGACGCGCTCTTCGCGTGGCTCGCCGACGGCGCGCCGCGCCTCGCGGGCATCGTCCACCTCGGTGCGTGCACGGACACCACGCAGCTCGACGTCGCGTACCTCGAGCGCGTGAACGTCGACTACTCGAAGCGGCTGTGGCGCTTCGCGTGCGAGCGCGCCGTGCCCTTCGTCTACGCGAGCTCGGCGGCGACCTACGGCGACGGCGCGCACGGCTACGACGACGACGAGTCGCGCGTCGACGCGCTCGTCCCGCTGAATCCGTACGGCGACTCGAAGCAGCGTTTCGATCGCTTCGCGCTCGCCGAGGCGGGGCGCGGCGCGGCGCCGCCCGTCTGGTCGGGCTTCAAGTTCTTCAACGTCTACGGCTTCGGCGAGCGGCACAAGGGGCGCATGGCGAGCGTCGTGCTGCACGCCTTCGACCAGATCCGCGCGACGGGACGCGTGCGGCTGTTCCGGTCGCACCGAGGGGGGATCGCGGACGGCGAGCAGAAGCGCGACTTCGTCGCCGTCGAGGACGTCGTCGATGCGCTGCACTTCGCCCTCGCGATGCCGCTCGCGCGCGGCCTCTACAACCTCGGGACGGGAAGCGCCCGCACCTTCCTCGACCTCGCGCACGCGACCTTCGCCGCGCTCGGCCGCGCGCCGACGATCGACTTCGTGGACACGCCCGCGGAGCTGCGCGCCCGCTATCAGTACTTCACCGAGGCGCGCATGCAGAAGCTGCGCGCGGCGGGTTGGTCGCATCCCGCGACGCCGCTCGAGGCGGGCGTCGCGCGCAGCGTCGCGCGACTGCTCGCGACCGCGGAGCCGCGCTAGAAGAAGCGCTTCGCGAGGCCGAGCACGCCCTGCTTCCACGGCACGCGGTGCGACACGCCCGACGCGTTCTCGAACGATGCCTTGTTGGCGAGATACCACTCGTAGTTCCGGATCAGCGCGTCCCGGTTGGAGTACTTCGGCGCGTAGCCCAGCACCCGCTCCGCCTTCTCGATCGAGACGAACGATTCCTTCGACATCGTCTCGTAGACCCACTTGTAGAGAGGCGAGAGCTTGAGCGCCTCGAGGAATCGCAGCACCCAGATCATCGGCGCCGCGGGGAACGGCGTGATCTTCTTGCCGAAGCCGGCGTGGTCGAGCACGGCCTGGAAGTCCTCGCCCATCGTGCCGTAGATCTTCGCGCCGACGTTGAAGGTGTCGTTCGCGGTCTTCTCGTCGAGCGTGCAGCACAGCCAGATGGCGTCGCAGAGGTCTTCGACGTCGAGATACTGGTAGGGGTTCTTGCCGTCTCCGAGCACGGGGAATCCATGGCCGCTGCTCGCCCAGTCGTAGAGCAACGCGAAGACGCCGAGCCGCTCGGGTCCGATGAAGGACTTCGGCCGCAGGATCGGCACGCAGAGGCCGCGTCCGCGGAACTCCTCGCAGAGCCGTTCGGCCTCGATCTTGGCCTCGCCGTAGGGACCGACGCCGTGCACCGGATCCGTCTCGAGCAGCGGGTGGTGGTCGGGGATGCCGTAGACCGCCGTCGAGGAGATGTGGACGACCCGCGCGACGCCGGCCGCATGCGACGCCTCGAGCACGTTGCGCGTGCCGACGACGTCGGTCGTGTAGATGTCCTCCTTCGAGTAGAGCGGCAGCGCGGCGGCGGTGTGAACGACGACGTCCACGCCGGTCAGCGCGGCGTCGAGCGCCTTGCGATCCCGGATGTCGCCGCGCACGCAGCGCACGCGGTCGCGCTCGGGATAGTCGAACTCCGCGAGGTCGTACGAGATCACCGCGTTCCCGTTCCGCAGCAGATGCCGGGCGAGATTGATTCCGAGAAAGCCGGCGCCGCCGGTGATCAGGACCTGCATGGTGGGCTCCGATGCGTGGGGTGGCGGATTCTATGCGTGACGACGCATCCAGCAAGGAGTCCGCGGGGCTGCCTGCGAGTTGCCGGTTGAGAACCCGCGCCCGATCGGGTAACTCGGCGCCTACGACGACGAGGAGAGTTGCGTGCCCGAAGCCGACGCCCGCGAGGACAGGAATTTCCAGGCCGACGTGCCGCAGAAGAGCGAGGGATTCTTCCTCAAGGGCTCGAACGCGCTCGACTGGGGACTCAAGAACCGGCTCTCGAAGATCTTCGACCCGACGTCGGGCCGCACGGTCATGCTCGCCATCGACCACGGCTACTTCCAGGGTCCGACCACCGGTCTCGAGCGCGTGGATCTCGACATCGTCCCGCTGCTGCCCTGGGCCGACACGCTGATGTGCACGCGCGGGATCCTGCGCTCGGTGATCCCGCCGACCTACGGCAAGGGCATCGTGATCCGCGCCAGCGGCGGCCCGTCGATCCTGAAGGACCTGTCGAACGAGCAGATCGCGATCTCGATCGAGGAGGCGGTGCGCCTCAACGTCGCCGCGATGGCGGTGCAGGTGTTCATCGGCGGCGAGAGCGAGACGCAGTCGGTGCACAACCTGACGCGGCTCGTCGACATGGGGAACTCCGCGGGCATCGCGACCCTCGCCGTCACGGCGGTCGGCCGCGAGCTCGTGCGCGACGCCCGCTACCTGCGCCTCGCGACCCGCATCTGCGCGGAGCTCGGCGCCACCTACGTGAAGACCTACTTCTGCGACGAGGACTTCGAGACGGTGACGGCCTCGTGCCCGATCCCGATCGTGATCGCGGGCGGCAAGAAGCTGCCGGAGAAGGAGGCGCTCCAGATGGCGTACGACGCGATCCAGCAGGGCGCGTCGGGCGTGGACATGGGCCGCAACATCTTCCAATCGGAGGCGCCGGCCGCGATGATCCAGGCGGTGCGCAAGGTCGTCCACGAAAACGAGAAGCCCGAGATCGCGTTCGAGTACTTCCGCGACCTGAAGAACCGGAGCTGATCCTCCGCGATGCAGAGCCGCTGGTCCGACGCGGACGCGCGCGCCGCCTGCGAGCGCTGGGGCGACGCGCTCGGATCGCGCATCTACACGAGTCGGCTGCTCGGCGCGGATCCCGCCCTCGTGCTGCACGGCGGCGGCAACACTTCGCTGAAGGACGCCCACGAGAACGCGCTCGGCGAGGCCGTGCCGGCGCTCTTCGTGAAGGCATCCGGCTTCGACCTGGCCGCGCTCGAGCCGGCCGGCCTGCCCGCGCTGGACTTGTCGTACCTGCTGCGGCTCCGCGCGCTCGCCTCGCTCTCGGACGCCGCGATGGTGAACGAACTCCGCACGCACCGCTTCGAGCATGCCGCGGGCACCCCGTCGATCGAGGCGCTCGTGCACGCCTGGATCCCGGCGCGCTTCGTGGACCACACGCACGCCGACGCGATCCTCGCGCTGACGAACCAGACCGGCGGCGCGGCGCTCGTGAGCGAGGCCCTCGGCCCGGACGTGATCGTGCTGCCCTACGTGAAGGCCGGTTTCGTGCTCGCGAAGCACTCGGCGTCGGCATTCGAGGCGCATCCGACGGCGCGCGCGATGGCTGCTCCAGCACGGCGTGATCACCTGGGGCGAAACCGCACGCGAGAGCTACGAGCGCATGATCGAGATCGTGGACGCGGCCGAGCGCTTCGCCGCCGCGCGCGCGAAGACGCCGCTGCGCGTGCGCACTTCGACGCCGCTCGACCTCGCGCGGCAGCGCGCCGCGCTGCTGGCTCCGATCCTGCGCGGTCTCCTCGCCGAGCCGAGCGGCGATGCCGACCGTCCCTTCCGGCGCTGCATCGTGCGGCCGCTCGTCGAGCGCGCGGCACTCGACTTCGTGGACGCGGACGGCGCACGCGAGCGCGCGCTCTCGCCGACCGTCACGTCGGACCACTTGATCCGCACGAAGGCGCTGCCCGTATTCGTCGACGCGCCCGCGTGGGACGACGCCGCACGGCTGCGCGACCAGGTTGCGACCGCCGTCGACGCCTCGGCCGACGCGTATCGCGCCTATGTCGAGCGTCACCGCGCGCGGCTGCCCGAGGGCGTCGCGGCGGTGGATGCGAAGCCGCGCGTCGTGCTGGTGCCGGGGCTCGGCGCGTTGTGTGC
>JALOQG010000169.1 GCA_025453505.1 Myxococcota bacterium
CGTTCGGCGCCGATCCCGCCTGCAGCACCGTGATCGCGATCGTGTTGCGTACCAGCGCCGCGCGCGATTCGTCGGCGAGGAAGCGGCGCCGAAACTCGGGGTCGGTCGCGAGCGCAGCGGAGAGGTTCGCGAGCGCGTTGCGGTCCTCCGGCTCCGCGAGGGGCGCGAGCGCCGCGAACATGCTCTCGACCTCGGGAACCACGCGTACTTCGGTCTGCAGACGTCGCACGCGCTCGAGCGCCGCGACGAGTCTCGGCACGGGTCCGTGTACGCCGCCCGTCGAGGCGTGACCGCCCGTGCCCTTGGCGGTGAGTCGCGTCCAGCACGGTGCCTTCTCGGCCACCGATACGCCCCACACGTTCGGGCCGCCGTCTTCGTTGACGAGGATCCCCCCACCTTCCGTGAGCAGGAACTCCGCGTCGCCGAGCAGCCCGCGATGGCGGCGGGTGAGGAAGCCGGAGCCGTCGCGGCCGCCGACCTCCTCGTCCGGCGTCGCGAGGAAGATCACGTCGCGCGCCAGCGGGCGATCCCGGCGGGCGAGTTCGGCCATCGCGAGCAGGTGGATGACGGCGAGGCCCTTGGCGTCGAGCGCCCCGCGGCCTACGACGTAGCCGCCCGCGACCAGGCCCTGGAACGGCTCGACCGCCCAGCCTCGCGGGTCGGCCGGGACCACGTCGAGGTGCGAGAGCAGGATCACCGGGCGGCGCTCGCCGGTACCGCGGAGGCGGGCCCAGGCGGCCGCACGGCCGACCTCCGAGCCAGTCGACGGCGTCTCGATCACCCGGGCCTCGAGCCCTTCCCGGCGGGCCGCGTCCACGAGCAGCTCGGCGACCGGCCGCTCGTCCCCGGGAGGGTTGACGGTGACGAGCTGGATCGCCTGCGAGAGCAGTGCGGCCGCAGCGCCGCCGAGGTCGTCCTCGAGATCCGGGTAGTCATCCGCGCGTAATCCGCCGGCGCACCCTCCGAGGCACCCCGCGAGACCGGCCGCGATGGCGAGAGCCTTGATGTTTCGAGGAGTTGCGAGCCACCCAGGGCGGCTAGTGGGTCCGAGAATGGGCAGCTCCTCCGCAATCGCACGAACGGCCGAAGATCCGATTACGAATCGTCACATACAGTTGGGAGTGCACTTTGCCGATGCGCTAACGGTAGCGCCCGCCGCTGGGGGGCAGGAGGGGTCGATTGCGCATCGTGCGTGCCCGGATCGTTCCGCGCGTTCCCAGAGTCGCTGTCGCGGCGATCCTCTCGGCCGTCTCGGTCGCGTGGGCCCCGCACTCCGCTTCCGCTTCGAGCGCCACGACGGCGTTATTGGGTGGAGCCTTCGCCGCCTCGTCCGTGACCCTCGCCGCGATCTCTCCCGCACTGAGGCCCGTAGACGACGGCACGCCCAAGGGCCTCCTCGCCGATCTCTCGACGCCGCACGAGAAGGTGATCGAGGGCCGCATCGAGAAGGGCGAGACGCTGGCCAAGGCGTTCGGCCGGCTCGGCGTCGCGAAGTCCGCCGCGACGCTCGTGCAGACCCAGCTCAAGCCCCGCTTCGATTTCCGCCGCATCAAGGCGGGCCAGGACTTCCGCGTGACGCTCGACCCGCGCGGCAATCTCGCGTCCTTCCACTACCGCGTATCCAAGACCGAGCACTACTGGCTCGAGCGCAAGGGCAAGCGCTGGCAGGCCTGGCGCGAGGAGTCGGACGTGCGCCGCGAGAAGCGCAAGATCGCGGGCGTCGTCTCGACCAATCTGGTGAGCGCGGTGCAGGACACCTCCGGCGGGCTCGAGAACGGGCGTCTCGCCAAGGACTTCGCCGGCATCTTTGCCTGGGATCTCGATTTCTCGCGCGGCGTCCAGCCCGGCGACGAGTTCCGCATTCTGTACGAGCACACCTACGCGCCCCAGGGCAAGGGCCGCGAGCGCAGTCTCGGGCCGGGCCGGATCCTGGCCGCCAAGTATCACGGCGGCGGCGGCGAGCTGGCCGCGATCTACTACGAGACCGAGCCCGGCCGCGGCGGCTACTACCGCCCCGACGGCACCTCGGTGCAGGGCGAGTTCCTGGCGGCGCCGCTCAACTACAGCCGCATCACGTCGTCCTTCTCGCCCGCCCGCTTCCATCCGATCCTGCGCCGCACGCGCCCGCACATGGGCGTCGACTACGCGGCGCCGACGGGTACGCCGATCTGGTCGGTCGGCAATGGCGTCGTCAGCTACGTCGGCTGGATGAGCGGCTACGGCCGGCTCGTGAAGGTCCGGCACGCGGGCGGCTACGAGTCCTACTACTCGCACATGTCGCGATTCGCGAACGGGCTGCGGGTGGGCCAGCCGGTGCGACAGAAGCAGGTGATCGGATTCGTGGGCGCGAGCGGGCTCGCGACGGGCCCGCACACTTGCTTCCGCATCACCAAGGATGGCCAGTACGTCGATCCGCTGCGCGTGCGACTCGCGACCAGCGGCGATCGCATCCCGAAGAGCCAGTGGGTGAACTTCCGCGCCGTGCGCGACCGGCGTCTCTCCGAGCTCGGCCCGGCGCCGATCGTCACGACCAACTCGGCGATGTGACCTCCGGGGGCGTCGCCGCCCTCGCTCGGTTCCCGCTCCTGTGCCACGATCCGCCCCCATGCGAGACGGACCCCCCCCGTCGGACGCCGCCGCACGCGGCGTTTCCGGCCCTTCCCCGAGTGACCTCAGCCTCCGCGATCGACTGACCGCCGCGGGCCGCGCGATCGGCGAGCGCGAGGCCGCCCACGAGGGCGCTCTCGGCGAGGCGCGCCGGCGCGCCGAGGCGCTGCACGCACGAGTGGCGGACGCGGTAGCGGCGTTTCACGCCGCGGCCGCTCGCGCGGGCGCGCCGCACCTGCAGGTCGACGTGAGTCCCGTGCGCCTCGACGAGAAGCACGTGCGCGCCGTCGAGTTCGCGGTCCAGCGCGGCCGCCACGTGGCGCTCTTCATCGTCAAGGCGCGCGGCGAAATCACGCTGGTCGGTCCGTTCCGAAGCGGCAAGACGGAAGGGCCGTGTCGCACCTTTGCGTGGGACGCCGAAGGAGAGATCGCCCCGGCGATCGGCGATTTCCTCGAACGCTTCCTCGAAGAGGCATCGACGCCGTGACGCTCGACAAGCGCGCCTCCGCCGAGTTCGAGCGGCCCGTCGAGTCGATCGACGACCTGGTCGCGTATTTCCGCGCCGGCGAGAAACCGCGCGAGCGTTTCCGGATCGGCATCGAGCACGAGAAGCTCGCGCTGCGCGCCGGCTCGCTCGAGCCCGTCCCGTACGACGGCGAGAACGGGATCGAGGCGTTCCTGCGGCGTGTCGCCGCGCAGCCCGGCTTCGAGACGATCGCCGAAGACGGCCGCGTGATGGGCCTCGACGGTCCGGCCAGCGTGTCGCTCGAGCCCGGCGGTCAGGTCGAGCAGAACGGCAGCCCGCAGAGCCGGCTGCGCGACGGCATTCGCGAGATCGAGGCGCACCTCGACCTGCTGCGGCCGATCGCCGAAGCCAGCGGGATCGTGCTGCTCGGGATCGGCGCACATCCGTTCCACCCGACCAAGGAGCTGACGCAGATCCCGCGCGATCGCTATCGGATCATGCGCCGCTATCTCCCGGGTCGCGGCGAACTCGCGCTCGACATGATGCACGCGACGGCGTCGCTGCAGGTCAGCTTCGACTGGAGCGACGAAGCCGACATGATCTCGATGCTGCGGACGGCGCTCGCGGTGACGCCGCTCGTGACCGCCTGCTTCGCGAACTCGAGCCTGCACCTCGCGCAGCCGAGCGGGTTCGTGTCGCGACGCGCCTGGATCTGGCATCACACCGATCCGGATCGCTGCGGGCTCCTGCCCTTCGCCTTCGACGCCGACTTCGGATACCGGCGCTACGCCGAGTGGGCGCTCGACGTTCCGATGTTCTTCCTGGTCCGAGACGGCCACTACCGGGCGATGGACGGCACGACCTTCCGCACCTTCTGGCGCGACGGTCACGAGGGCGAGCGCGCCACGCTCGCCGACTGGGATCGCCACCTCACGACGCTCTTCCCCGAGGTGCGCATGAAACGCATCATGGAAGTGCGTTGCGCCGATGCCGTTCCGATGCCGCTGCTCGCCGCCGCGCCGGCGTTGTGGAAGGGAATCCTCTACGACGCGGACGCACGCGCCGCCGCTGCCGCGCTGCTCGCGATCGACCCTTCGGAGCGCGCCACGGTCCAGCTCGATGTCGCGCGTCGCGGGCTCGCGGCTGGATCGCCGCGCGGCTCCGTGCTCGCGCTGTGTCGCGAACTCGCCGCCGTCGCGCGTGAAGGCCTGCGCCGACAGGACGATCCGGAGGAGGTGTCGTTGCTCGATCCGCTCGACGCACTGCTCGAGCGGGGAAAGAGCCCCGGGGAAATCGTGCTCGAACGCTGGCACGGCGAGTGGAACGCATCGCCGGCTCGCTTGATCGAGCACACGCGATACTGATAGAGTGCCGCCGCTCGTGGGGTGTGCGGAACGGAGGCTCCGATGTCGCAGAACTTCAAGATCAGCTTCGCCCTGGAAGAGAGCGACGTCGCGTACTTCCGCAAGATCTTCCGCAACGCGCGGAAGGCCGCCGCCGGGCAGGACGAGACCGAGATCATCCGGGCCGTCCAGGAACTGATCGACCGCGTCCGCACCACCAAGAAGACGCCGCACTTCGTCCGCGACGCCGTGCTCGTGCTCGAGGACCTGGTGCGCATGATCCAGGACGCAGACTACGACCTGCCGAAGGCGCCGCGCGCAGAGGTGCTCGGCGCGCTCGCGTACTTCGCGAACCCGCAGGACCTGATCCCCGACCAGATTCCCGGTCTCGGCTTCCTCGACGACGCGATCATGATCAAGATCCTCGAGGACGAGTTCAAGCAGGAGCTCTGGGGCTACCGGCAGTTCGTGAAGTTCCGCACCGGCGCGGAACAGAGGCCCTGGACCCGCGTCGCGAAGGGCCGTCTGCCCGAGCGCCTCGAAGAGCAGCGCAAGAAGATCCGCGGCGACGTCGATCGCAAGAAGCGCGAGCGGCGCTTCGCCTGGTGGTAGGCGGCTCCTCCTTCGAGTGCGCGTCATCGTGAGTTCGAGATGAGCGATCGCGCGCGCATTCTCATCGTCGACGACGAGGAAGCCATCCTCGAGACGATGACCTTCACCTTCGAGGACGAGTACGACGTGCTCTCCGCGACGAGCGCGCGCGAGGCGCTCGGAATCCTCGATTCGCAGCAGCCGATCGCCGCCGTCATCACCGATCAGCGCATGCCCGAGATGACGGGCGTCGAGTTCCTGGCGCAGGTCTGCGAACGCCATCCGAGCACCACGCGAATCATCCTGACGGGATACGCCGACGGCGACGCGATGGTGCGGGCGATCAACGAGGGACACGTCTACGCGTACGTGACGAAGCCGTGGGAGCCGGACGAGCTCAAGCAGCTCGTGCATCGCGCCGTCGAGCTGCATCGTCTGCGGCGCACCAACGAGCGGCTCCTCGAAGACGTCCAGCAGGCCGCCCGCTTCCTCGCCGCTGCGATCGACGAGATCCCCGTCGGTTCGCTCGTGGTGGACGGCGCCGGGATCGTGCGCGCCGCCAATCGCCCCGTCCGCAAGTACCTGCTCCTGCGCACCGATCCGATCGGACGCGCGCTCGCGGACGTGCTCGGCGACTCCTCACTCGCGGAACTGCGCGATGCCGCCATCCGGCTCGGCGCGACCGACGGCACGCCGTTCGAAGAGCTGGAGCTGACGGTCGACGGCGTGTCGCTGCGGCTCCGCGTCGCGGTACGCCCGATCCGCAGCGAGGCGCAGCAGATCGGAAGCGTGCTGGTGCTGCGCGAGATCTCGCACGAACCGCTGCGGCGCGCGTTCGAGGACGTGTTGCAGGAGATCAAGTCGGAGGGCGGCCCGCTGCGCCCGCGGCTCGAGAAGGCGCAGCATCAACTCGGCGAGTGCGCAGCCAGGGTCAAGCGATCCGTGGAATCGGCCGGCATGGCGGAACTCGGCGAACGGATCTCACGTACCCAGACCGCGATCGAATACTGGCTCGCCGTGGACGAGGCGCTGGTGCGCGAGGGGTACCCCGACGCACGCCTGCTGGTCGAGCGGATGCGCATCGCGATGTCGCGCTGGCCGCTGCCGGAAGAGTTGCCGGATCGCGTGCGCGAACTCGCGCGGCGCGTCGAGTCCTACTACCAGACGGGCGAGAATCCTGGCCAGCCCGTCCTCTGAATCCGTCGTCGCGGGGCCGCCGCGAGGCGTTCCGCCGCTGCTGCTCGCGATCGAGCGCACGGGAACGCAGATTCGCGTCACCTGGGCCTTTCACGCGCGCGAGGTGCGATTCGAGCGCGAAGGCGCCGAGGGCTTCGAGCCGCTCTTCCCCGAGACGTTCTCGTTCCATCTCCAGCGCCACGATCCGCTCGAGCTGCATCTTCAGCTCGA
>JALOQG010000170.1 GCA_025453505.1 Myxococcota bacterium
CGTCCTGCGCGCTGCCGCGCCAGCGCACGACGAGGATCCAGACTTCGCCCTGCATGCCGGCGTACACCGCGTCGTCCGCGCGCCGCGCGCCGCTCGTGTCCTTCCAGTCGTTCGGGAAGTAGTTGCCGAAGTAGAGGCGTCCGTCCGTCTGCGCGCGTGCAGTGTTCGAATCGCGGCTCGACGAGCGGATCGGTCCCGCTTCCCCGATGCGCGCCCACAGCTGCGTCTTCGGCGTCACCCAGACGTCGAGTGCGGCAGAGACGATCACGCGGCCGGCCGCGAACCAGGTCACTTCTTCGCCGGCGCGCACGGCGACGCCGCTGTCACGCCACGGCGGCTCGTTCGCCGGGAGCCGGATCCAGACGTGTTCGGCGACGCGATCACCGGGCAGCGCCGCGAGCGCGCGATCCAATGCGTCGCGAAAGCGCGGCAGATCCGGCGCCGGCTCGCGCGCACCGCGCAGCCGGCGACCCGCCGCGCGAAGGCCGAGTCGCGCGGCCACCTGGAGATCGACGAGCGTGCTCGGCATGGGAAGCTCCTCTCGCGAACGGCGACGCGCGCTGCAGCCTATCATCCGCAGATGCCGCGCCCCCATCACGTCTTCCTGATCCCGGGCTTCTTCGGCTTCGCCAATCTCGGCCAGATCACGTACTTCGGTCACGTGCGGCGTGCGCTCGTGGAGCAGCTGGCCGCGCGCGACGTCGACGCGCACGTGCACGTGGTGCGCACGCATCCGACGGCATCGTTGTCGCAGCGCGCGGCGCGCCTGGTCGAGACGATCGCCGCCACGGCGCCGGGTCGCGACGCGCCGATCCACTTGATCGGTCACTCGACGGGCGGCCTCGACGCGCGGCTGGCCGTCTCGCCGGGCGTCGTGCTGCCCACGCGCGCCGGCGTCGAACGCTTCGCCGCGCGCGTGCGCAGCGTGGTGACGGTGGCGACACCGCATCGCGGCACGCCGATCGCGGCGTACTTCGCGACGCTGCGCGGACAGCGGCTGCTCCAGCTCTTGTCGCTCGGCACGATGCACCTGCTGCATTTCGGCCGCGTGCCGTTGACGCCGCTCTTGCGCGTCACCGGCGCGCTCGTGCGCGCGGACGAAGCCGTCGCGTCGTCGGGCGTGGTCGACGCGCTCTTCGCGCGGCTGCTCGAGGACTTCAGCGTGGGACGCCGGCGCGCGGTGCGCTCGCTGTTGCGCGAGGTCGTGCTCGACCAGTCGCTGCTGCTGCAACTGACGCCCGAAGCGATGGAAGTGTTCGCGGCGGCGGTCGGCGATCGGCCCGGGGTGCGCGGCGGCAGCGTCGTGACGCAGGCCGCCATGCCGAGCCTGCGCTCGCGCATCGCGACCGGACTCGATGCCGGCGCTCAGGCCAGCTACGCGATCTACGGCGCGCTGCACCGCCTCGCCGCGACGGTGCCGCGCCGCAATCGGGTGGCGCTGTCGTCCGCTTCGGCTCGTGTGCTCCGCCGCGCCTTCGGCAGCGAGCCGGGCGTCTCCGCCAACGACGGCATCGTCCCGACACGCTCGCAGGCGAGTTGGGGCCGCCTCGTGCACGCCGCGCGCGCGGATCATCTCGACGTGCTCGGCCACTTCCGCAGCGCCGAGCCCGGCTCGCCGCACGTCGATTGGCTCGCGAGCGGCAGCGGCTTCGACCGGCCGCGCTTCGACGCGCTCTGGCGCGACGTCGCGCGCTTCGTGGCGGGCGCGTCGCGCTGATCAAGCGCCGGCGAGGATCTCGGCGAGCGCCACTTCGCGGCCCTCCGCCGCGCTGCGCCCCACCGCGAGCGCGAACGCGAGCGTGTGGCGCGCCGCGGCGCCGTCCTGCGGGACGTCGCGCCCTTCGAGCAGCGCGTCGACGAAGTCCATCGTGCCGATGCGGAACGACGCCGCCCAGTCCGTCTCGAGATCGTGGAAGGCGCGCGTCTCGCCGTCGCGATAGAGCACGAGCGGCGGCTCGTCGAGCAGCTTTCCCGTGCAGCGGTTGATCCAGACGATGCCTTCGCTGCCGTGGATCTCGAGGCGGTCGTCGCTGACGTAGTACTTGGATCGCACGCGCATCGCGAGCGACGCGATCACCTCCCACGAGCCGAAGCGCGGCGTCGCGCCCGCGTACTTCCACGAGATCAGCGCGGGTCCGTCGTAGAAGGCGTCGTCGCCGAGCTTCATCCAGTGGATGAAGGCGTGCACGCGCTCGACCTCTTCGGGCATGAAGAAGCGCGCCATGTTGTAGCAGTGGTAGCCGTGATCGAAGGTGGTGGGACCGCCGCCGCAGCTGCGCGGATCCATGCGCCACGCCATGCTCGACGGCGCGACCGCCCAGCCGTCGCCGAGCCGGCCCGCGGCGGTCTTGATGCGCACGGAGAGCGGCGTGCCGATCGCGCCTGCGTCGATCAGCGCGCGCGCCTTCGTGTGGGGCGGGTAGTACATGAAGTTCTCGAAGACGCGGAAGCGCGCACCGCTCGCGCGCGCCGCCGCGATCACGGCGTCGAGCTCGGCGATCGAATGCGTCGGCGGCTTCTGGAGCGAGACCGCCTTGCCGGCGCCGAGCGCCGCGATCGCCTGCGCGGCGTGGAGATGATGCGGCGTCGCGATGTCCACCGCGTCGATCTCGGGATCGCGCAGCAGCGCGTCGAGATCGGTGTAGACGCGCGATGCGCCCCACTCCGCGGCGCGCCGCCGCGCGAGCGACTCGTCGACGTCGCACACCGCGGCGATCTCCGCGCCGGGATGCGCGAGGTAGCCTTGGCACTGGAGGTCGGCGATCCGGCCGCAGCCGACGATCGCGATGCGGATCCTGCGCTCGCTCATGGGATGCCCCCGTCATGGTCGACGGCGCCATGTTCGCGCAAGTCACGCTCGGCCGAATCAGCCTCGCTTCTCGTAGGGCCGCCACGTGCCGTCGGGCTGCGCCAGGCGATCGGCCACCACGCTCAGCACTTCCGCGTGGAAGCCCATGCCGGTGTGGCTGCACCCGACCTCGACGTTCTCGCGCTCGGGCCCCTCGGCTTCGAGACAGCTCTGCCAGTGGACGATGCCGTCGCTGCGCGAGTAGATCGACGTCGTCGGGACCGGTACCGGCGTGCGCAGGTGGGCGCGCAGTTCGTGGGCCTCGTGCAGCGGACGGCCGCCCGGGCGGATCGGGACGAGCCGCGCGGCGTGCGTGGCCGAGATGTCGCGGAACGGTGTCCCCAGCGTGATCACGCAGCGCACCGCGTCGGGACGGGCGCGCGCGAGCTCGCGCGCGTAGAGGCCGCCGAGGCTCCAGCCGACGAGGCTGACGCGATGGCCGTGATCGCCGCGCAGCCTCGTGAGCAGCGCATCGAGCCGGCCGCGCAGCGAATCGGTGGGACCGAGATTCAGGCCGAGATCCCATCCGCGCGCGTCGTACGAGACGCTGCGCAGGAAACGGCGGAGCGGCAGCGTCGAGAGGTCGCCGGCGAGCAGCCCCGGCAACACGAGCACGGGATGTCCGTCTCCGCGCGGTGCGTTCGCGAGGACCTTCTTGCGCGAAGCGAGCCGCGCGAGTTCGAGCGCAGCGCGTCCCTGCTCGCGAACGAAGAGGGACAGCGGCGGAGGACCGATCGATTCCCAGTGCGGTGTCGTCATCCCATGAACCTGTGCACGGAACCGGCGGCTGTCACGTGTGCGCAGGCGCGCAGGCGCGTGTGCGGCTGGGCCGTCGAGTCGCGCTCCGCCCGGCGCGGCGCCCGCTTTCGCACCCGAGACCTCGACCCCGCCACGTCCGCTCGGGTAGGCTGCTGGTTCGGGGGATCCGCATGAAGCCTGAAGAGCTCCGCGAGCGCATCGCGCAGGCCGCGCCGTGGTGGCACTCGATCGAGCTGGCGCCCGGCATCGTGACGCCGGGCCGCAAGACGCCCGAAATCCTGGCGGGCGAAGTCGCGGCAATGCGACTCGACGCGCTCGACCTGCGCGACAAGAGCGTGATCGACATCGGCGCGTGGGACGGCTTCTTCTCCTTCGAAGCGGAGCGCCGCGGCGCCGCGAGCGTGCTCGCGTTCGATCACTTCGTGTGGTCGCTGGATCTCGCGAAGGCGTCGGCGTATCGCACCGATTGCCAGGAGCGCGGCGTGCCGGTCGAGCCGCTCGAAGCGGTGCCGGGCCTGTGGTGTCCCGACACGCTGCCCGGCAAGCGCGGCTTCGACCTCGCGTGCGAGGCGCGCGGGAGCCGCGTCGGGTGGCGGGTCGGCGATCTGATGACCGCCGATCCGGAGGCGCTCGGCCGTTTCGACGTCGCCTTCTATCTCGGCGTCCTCTACCACCTGCGCAATCCGCTCGACGGCCTCACGCGACTCGCCGCGATCACGCGCGAAGTCGCGATCGTCGAGACGCACGCGATCCTGATCCCGGGCCGCGAGGACCGCGCGCTCTGCGAGTTCTTCGACGACAGCGCGCTCAACGACGACGCCAGCAACTGGTGGGTGCCGAACGAGAAGGCGCTCGTCGGCCTGTGCCGCGCGGCGGGCTTTCGCAAGGTCGAGTGCGTCAGCGAAAAGCCGGCCGAGCCCACGCCGCGCGAGCGCAATCTCTCCCAGCGCCTGCGCAACAAGAAGTACCGCAAGCCGCGCGACCCGATCTACTACCGCGCGATCGTCCACGCCTGGAAGTAGTCGCCAGCGCTGCGAGCGCTGCCGCGCCGAGCAGCGCCGGCATCGGCTCGGGCGCCGTCGCGACCGGCGTCTGGAACTGCGCGAGTGCGCCGGCGGTGGAACTCGTGACGTACGCATTGCGGCCGTCGGCGGCGACCGCGATCCCTGCGGCGCCAGCGAGTCCGTCCACGCCGTCCACACCCTGGAAGCGCGCCTCGATCTCGAGCAGCGCGCCGCTCGTGGAGTCGCGCGCGAACAGACACACGGCGGCGTCGTTCGTCGCGATGCTGTGGACGAAGTCGCCGTCGGGGCTGATCGCGAGGTCGTAGACGCCGCCGAGACAATCGGCGGTGGTGCCGTCGCGCAGCGTGTCGGTCTGCGTCAACGCGCCGGTCGAGACGTTGCGAGCGAAGATCGTGAGCGCGCCGTCGCCGCTGCCGCCGGCGGCGTAGACGAAGCGGCCGTCGGGGCTCACGGCGACGCCGGTCGGTCCGCCCTCGAGACCGCTGACGCCGCCGACACCGTCCTGCAGCAGGCCGGTGCGCGTGAGCGCGCCGGTCGCGGCGTTGCGCGAGAAGACGGCGATCGAGCCGATGAGCTCCGGGCCGATGAAGGAGCGACCGGTCGCGTAGACGTGTGAGCCGTCCGGGCTCACGGCGACGGCCGTGGCGTTGATCAGGCCGAAGGCGTCCGGGGCGCGCTGCACGAAGGAGAGCGCGCCGCTCACGGCGCCGTAGCCGAGCACCCAGACGCTTCCGTCGAGCAGGCCCGCGACGTAGAGGTGCCGGCCGTCGGCGCTGACGTCTGCGTCGAAGGGGCCCGCGAGGCCCGCGAGGCCGTTCGCGCTCGTGAGCATCGATTCGAACGCGAGCGCGCCGTTGATCGCGTTGCGCCCGTAGCTCGCGACGCTGTTGCCGACGCCGCCGAGCACGAAGAGGTGCTTGCCGTCGGGGCTCATCGCGGCGGCGTTCGCGCCGTCGAGTCCCTGCGCGCCCGCGACGCCCTCGCGGATCTCGCCGAGCCATTCCAGCGTTCCATCGGTCGGCGAGCGCTCGAGGATCGCGACGGTGTCCTCGGTGCTGCCGCCCGCATACACGTGGACGCCGTCGGGACTCACGACCGCCGAAGCCGCGCCGCCGAGGCCGGTCACCGGCGGCTCGCCGTCTTGCAGGCGGCCGAGATAGCGGAGCGCCGCGACGTCGAAGGAGGCGAGCGCGCCGTCGCCGCTGCTCGCCACGTAGAGGGTGTCCGCGAAGAACCCGAGGGGCTCGACGTCGCGCGCGCCGGCGAGGCCGTTCACGCCACCGATGCCGTCCTCGAGCGCGTCGAGGAACTCGATGTCGCCGGTGGCCGGATCGCGGTCGAAGACGCCGAGACGCCCGTCGCCCGCGACGATCGCACGGCGGCCGTCGTCCGCGAACGCGACGTCGCGCACGTCCGGTACGGTCGCCGCGCCGGTGACCGCGAGCGCACCCGTCACCGCGTCGATCGAGAAAGTGCGCAACTCGTCGCAGGAGGCACACGCGAGCGCGAGGAAGCGTCCGTCCGGGCTCACCGCCAGCGCATCGCCGTCGAGTCGCGCCTCGAACGGTGACCCCGCGATCGGCGCGAGCGCCCCGTCGCCGGCACGTGCGAAGCCGGCGATCTGGCCGTCGCTCGCGCCGTACACGTAGACGAAGCCCTCGTCGGGCGTCACGACGACCGCAGCGGCACCGCCGATGCCGTCGATTCCGCCGAATCCGTCGCTGAGCGACTGGACGATCTCTCCGAAGGCGTCGATCACGAAGAGCGCGCCCA
>JALOQG010000171.1 GCA_025453505.1 Myxococcota bacterium
CGGCCGCGATCGGCCAGACGCGTCCCGCCCCGCCGCGCCGCCGCCGCTGGCTGCTGCCCGCGGCGGCCGGCGCGACCGCCGCCGCCGCCGCCGCGCTCTACGCGCTCCTGCAACCCGCACCGGCCACACAACCGATCGCGAGCGACCCCGGCGTCACGATCGTCGCGGACGCGAGCGAGCCGCAGCCCGTTCCCGCGGCGCCGTTTGCGCGGGAACTCGACGCGCGCGAGTTCGCCGGTCGCGGCGCGTCGGCTCCGGCCGACGACGCGCCGCCCGCCGCGGCGCAGCAGGACGCGATCGATCCCGCCGACGCCGAAGTCGTCGCGCTGCTCGACGTCCTCGACCCCGAACCGCGCGAGCTGCGCGGATCACTGCCGCGCGACGCGCGCAACCAGGCGCGCTGGCGATCGCTGCCCGACGCCGCGCGCGAGTCGCTGCGCGAGGCGTTGCGCAGCTTCCGCGCGCTAGCGCCCGAAGAGCAGGCCGCGCGGCTGCGCGAGCGCACGGACGCGCCGTAGGGAACCATCCGCCTCCGCACTCCCGGAGGCTCGTCGTGCCGGTCCACCTCGTCGATCTCAGCCACACCGTCGCGCACGGTCTCGTCACGTATCCGGGTCTGCCGGCGCCGGTGATCGGCGAGCACCTTTCGCGCGAGGCGTCGCGCGGGCGCTACGCCGAAGGCACGACGTTCCACATCGGCAAGATCGAGATGATCGCCAACACCGGCACCTATCTCGATTCGCCGTCGCACCGCTTCGAGGGCGCGCCGGATCTCGCCGACCTCGATCTCGCGCAGCTCGCGGACCTGCCGGGGCTCGTCGTCGACGTGCCCGAGGGCGTGACGCGCATCGACGTCGATCGGCTGCCCGAAGGCGCGCTGCGCGGCCATGCCGTGTTGTTCCGCACCGGCTGGTCCCGCCACTTCGCGACGCCGCGCTACGCCGAGGGCCATCCGTACCTGACCGGCGCACTCGCCGACGCGCTGGTCGCTCGCGGCGCGACGCTGGTCGGCATCGACTCGCTGAACATCGACGCCATCGCGGGCGGCGAGCGGCCGGTCCACACCGCGCTGCTGCGCGCCGGCATCCCGATCGTCGAGCACTTGTGCAATCTCGCCGCGCTGCCGCCCAGCGGATTCCGCTTCTTCGCGGTGCCGGTCAAGGTGCGCGGACTCGGCACCTTCCCGGTGCGCGCGTTCGCGCGGGTCGAGACACCGTGATCCTCGCGATCGATCACGTGCAGGTCGCCGCGCCGCCGGGCTGCGAAGCGCGGGCGCGCGCGTTCTACGCCGGCGCGCTGGGTCTCACCGAAGTGCCGAAGCCCGCCGAGATCGCGGCGCGCGGCGGCTGCTGGTTCGAGAGCGGCGCGGTGCACGTCCACGTCGGCGTCGAGGCCGAGTTCCGGCCGGCGCGCAAGGCGCACGTCGGTTTCCGCGTCGCCGATCTCGACGCGCTCGTCGCGCGCTGCCGCACGCTCGGCTTCGCGCCGACGGAGATCGAGACGCGCGGCGGCGAGCGGCGCTCGTACGTCGACGATCCCTTCGGCAACCGCATCGAGCTGATCGGAGTCGGCTAGCGTCGCGCCGGCGCACCGCAGGAGGGGTCGTGGGCAGGACGTACGAATCGATCGACGACGAGATGCGCGAATGGATCGGCGCGCAGCACCTCTTCTTCGTCGCGACCGCGCCGCTCGCGGCGGACGGACACGTCAACCTCTCGCCGAAGGGACTCGACACCTTCGCCGTCCTCGGCCCGCGCGAGGTCGCGTATCTCGATCTCACCGGCAGCGGCGTCGAGACCGTCGCGCACCTGCGCGAGAACGGCCGCATCACGCTGCTCTTCTCCGCCTTCGAGGGACGCCCGCGCATCGTGCGTCTCTACGGCCGCGGCGCGGTCGTCGAGATCGACGACCCGGAATACGCCGCGCTCGCCGCGCGCTTCGGCACGTTCCCGTCCGCGCGCGCCGTGATCCGCGTCGCGGTGTCGCGCATCGCCGACTCCTGCGGCTACGGTGTCCCGCGTTTCGAGTACGCCGGCGAGCGGCCGCAGCTCCCGGCCTGGGCGTCGCGCAAGGGTCCCGACGCGCTGCGCGCGTATCGCGCCGAGAAGAACGCCGTCAGTATCGACGGCCTGCCCGCGCTGAAGGCGCGCTGAGGAACGCGTGGAGCAGGCCCTCGACGGTCTCGTCTGGTACGTCGTCTTCTTGTTCTCGACCTCGCTGCACGAGGCGTCGCACGCGTGGGCCGCCAAGCGCGGCGGCGATCTCACCGCGTATCACGCCGGCCAGGTCACGCTCGACCCGCGCCCGCACATGCAGCGCGAGCCGTTCGGCATGCTGCTGTTGCCGATCTTCACGGCGCTCAGCTCCGGCTGGCCGATCGGCTACGCGAGCGCGCCCTACGATCCCGTCTGGGCCGCGAACCATCCGCGCCGCGCGGCCTGGATGTCGCTCGCGGGTCCCGCGTCGAACCTCGCGCTGGTGCTGCTCGCGAGCGCTGCGATCTGGATCGGCATCGGCGCCGGCGTCTTCGAGATCCCCGCTTCGATCGACGGCTCGAGCGTCGTCGCGGCCACCAGCCCCGGCGTCGCCGCCTCCGCGGCGTTCCTGCTCTCCGCCTTCTTCACGCTGAACCTGATCCTGTGTCTCTTCAACCTGCTGCCGCTCCCGCCGCTCGACGGCTCCGGCGCGCTGCCGCTGCTGCTCCCCGAGGCGCTGGCGCTGCGCATCCAGGAATGGATGCGCCAACCCTTCCTCGCGATCGCCGGCATCCTGATCGCCTGGAACATCTTCGGCCCGATCTTCCGCTCCGCCTTCGGCGTCGCCCTCTCGCTGCTCTACCCGGGTGTGTACTGAAGAGGCCGCTCACGCGCTTGGTTGCCGGGGCGCGGAGCGGAGCGAACCTTCCCGCACCGCCCAGGCAACTACCATGGCGAGCCGATCCGATCCCGCATCCCTCCTTCATCTTGGCGACGATTCGTGAGAACCTGATGCGTCTCGTCCAGGCAGAAGGCCGAAGAGCTGGCCTGGTTGGCGATCGCAGCGGAGGCGCCGGTTGCAATTGGATCGAATCACGATTTCGGCCCTCGGGGCCGCAGCAGTTGCGCTCATCGTCTGCCTCTGGATCCTGTCCTCGCTTCCTCGCGATGCGTTCTGGATCGCGGACAACGGGAACAAGGCGCTCGTCGCAGAACGTCTGGTGGCTTCGGGCTTCCGCGATTTCGATTTTTCCCATCCCGCGGAACGTTTCGACGAGGGGGGTCTCGGCTTCCCGATCGACCCTCCCTTTCGTATCGAGCGTCACGGACGAGCGTCGTCCGTCTGGTTGCCCGTCTATCCCGCGCTCGCTGCACCGTTCTTCGCGTGGTTCGGCACTCCGGGCTTTTCGCTGCCGGCGGCGCTCGGGGTTGCGACGAGCGCGGGGCTCCTCGTCCGCTGGGCAGCTCCCTTTATCGGTCAGTCGCTTGCGCTCGTCGCTTCCCTCCTGCTCGCCCTCGGTACGCCGCTCCTCTTCTACGGGGTCACGATCTGGGAACACAGTCTCACGGTCGCGCTGACCCTCTGCGCGTGGGTCGCGCTCTCCCGGCAGGACAGGGTGGCAACGGCGATCGCCGGCGCAGCGATCGCACTCGGTTGCTTCTTGCGCTCGGAGATGGCGCTGGTCGGCGCAGCGACTGCTCTCGCGCTCCCGCTCGTCGGGCGCAAGGGCGATCTTCCGGCGCTCGTCCTTGGTGCTGCACCGATCGGGGCGTCGCTGCTCGCACTCCATCTCGTTCTCTACGGAGATCCACTGGGTCCACACATCACCCACACCTGGATTCCGGACGCATCCGCTCCAGGTGCAAGTTGGATCCGCAGCGCGGCCGGGCTCGCCGCTGCGTTCGGGACGGGAACCGCAGAGGCGATGGCATTCGCCGTCTGCGTCGTCGGAGTCGCCGCTCTGGTCGTTGCTTCGATCAGGGCGCCGTCAGGGCGGGGAAACTGGTTCGTCGCTGCTTCCGCACTCGTGGCAGTTCTCGTGTGTGGGGGGGGGCGTAAGTCGGCTTTTCGGTGCCGATGATCCGATCGCCGCGCTGGCCCGCTACAACGGGCTTCTCGTCCATGTACCGTTGACCGGTCTCGCGGGCTTTGGCCTGATCCGCGCCTGGCACGATCCCCAGCTCGCGCCGATTCGCGCCAGCCTGTTGGCGAGCGCGATCTTCCTCGTGCTCGCGATCGGCTTCGGGGCGATGACTCGATACTCGTCGGGCATCCATTGGGGTCCCCGATTCCTCCTGCCGGCGTTCCCGATGCTCATCGTCGCAGCGATTCTCGCCGTGCAGCATGCAGGCGCGCTGCCGCGCGTCGCATTCTCGCTCCTCGCGATCGCCGGGATCGTGTCGAGTGCGTCCGGAGTCTGGCTCCTCCGAGAGCAGACTCGCGAAGCTCAGCGCCTCGCAGAATCGATCCTCGCCGCGCCGGCCGCCGTCCTCCTCACGACGCACCCGCTTCTGCCCCAGCAACTCGCGCCGATCTGGGATAGAAAGCCGATGCTCCTCGTGCGCGAAGCGGAGGCCGTTCCCCGTCTCTTGCGGGGCCTCGAGCAGGGCGGCGTGCAGGAATTTCTCGCCGCCGTTCCGCCCGAGACGAGCCCCTCCACGTTCGCGACGGGCGCAAGATGCCGTCTCTACGCAAGGCAGCGTGGCGTCCGCATCGCGTACCTGGACGTAGACCTCCTCACTTGCACGATCGCGCCTGCGCGCTGATCAGTCGGGACCCGCGCCATCCCCCGCGGCCCACCCGCAAACCTCCGCGTGAGAAGCGGGGCGGGGTGGTTCGCGGAGTGGAGCGCGTGGGGATGGGGGCGGAAAGGCTCCGCGGTTCAGTACCTCGACGTCCCAGGCCCAACGGCGCCCGCACCGCGCCGGCTCACCCCCACGCGCGCAACGGAGCGAACTAGCCCGCCCCGCGTCCGGCAACTACGAACGCGCAGCGATCTCGTCCCGCAGCGAGCGCTTCAGGATCTTGCCGGCTGGATTGCGCGGCAGCGCTTCGGTGTGGAACTCGATGTGCGTGGGGACCTTGAACCCCGCGATCCGCTCCGCGACGAACGCGCGCAGCGCGTCGGGGTCGATCGTGCGGCCCGGCTTCGGGACGATCGCCGCGGCGACTTCTTCGCCGAGCCGCTCGTGCGGCAAGCCGAAGACCGCCGCTTCGTACACGTCGGGGTGTTCGTAGAGGACGGCCTCGACCTCGGCGCAGTACACGTTCTCGCCGGCGCGCAGCACCATGTCCTTGGCGCGGTCCTGCACGTACACGAACCCTTCTTCGTCGATGCGGCCGATGTCGCCGCTGCGCAGCCAGCCGTCGACGATCGTCTCGGCCGTCGCCTCGGGCCGGTTCCAGTAGCCGCGGATCAGGTTGGCGCCGCGGAACCAGAGCTCGCCGACCTCGTTCGGCCCGAGCACGCGGCCGTCGGCGTCGGTCACGCGCATCTCGACGGCCGGCACCACGCGTCCGCAGCTCGTCGGCTTGCGCACGTAGTCGTCGCTCGAATTGCCCGGGCCGTAGGCGTTGGTCTCGGTCATGCCGTAGCCGATGCTCGGTCGCGCGGTGCGGAAGCTCTTGTCCACGCGCTTCACCAGCTCGGGCGGTGCGGGGGCGCCGCCGCCGCCGACCGAGAGCAGGCTCGCGGTGTCACGACGCGCGAAGTCGGGGCACTCGAGCAGATCCCACGACTGCGTGGGCACGCCGACGAAGTTCGTCACGCGCTCGCGCTCGATCAGCTCGAGCGCCCGCGCGGGATCCCACTTGTGCATCATCACCAGCTTCTTGCCGGCGCCGAAACACGAGAGCAGCACCGCGACGCAGCCCGTCACGTGGAAGAGCGGCACGATCAGGATGAAGCTGGTCGGGAACGGGTGATCGCGCGGCGGGCCCTGACCCATCGCGACGTTCATGAACGTGCGGCACGCGAACGCCGAGAGCGCGGTCAACACCGCGCGATGCGTCGAGACCGCGCCCTTCGGGTGGCCGGTGGTGCCCGACGTGTAGAGGATCGTCGCGTCGAGATCGGGGTGCAGATCGACCTGCGGCATCGCCGCGCCGGGGACGACGGCGTCCTCCCAGTGTTCGGCGCCCTCCGGCAGCGCGCCGGGCGTGCGCACCGCCATCACGCGGGCGCCGTGCTGCGCGAGCAGCGGCGCGATCCGCGCCGTGCGCTCCGCGTCGGCGATCACGAGCCGTGCGCCGCTGTCGCCGAGCGCGTAGTCGAACTCGTCCGCCGTCCACCACGCGTTCATCGACACCGAGATCGCGCCGATCGACGTGATCGCCGCGAACGACACC
>JALOQG010000172.1 GCA_025453505.1 Myxococcota bacterium
GTGACGATCATGCAGCCGATGCCCTCGTCGGCGTCGAACGCGAGCAGCGCGTCGCCGAGCTCGTTCATGAGCGCGTCGTTCAGCGCGTTCAGCGCCTTCGGCCGGTTGAGGGTGACGATGCCGACGCGGCCGCGGGTTTCGGTGAGGATGTTCTCGTAAGCCATGGTGCTCTCCCTGTCGAGTGGATCTCGCGAATCGCGATGAGTGGGGTGATCTGTAGAGTGAGTGCGCTGCCGGAGCGGGGCACTCACGCGAGCATGGCGACGATGCCGCGCCCTGCCTGCCCGAGAAGCTGCGCGTCGATGCCGACCGCGACGAGACTGTAGCCCTGCGCCACGAACGCCCTCGCGCGCTCGGCGCTCGCGACGTAGATGCCGAGCGCGCGGCCGGCGCGCTGGCATGCGTCGCGCACGGTCGCCAGGGCAGCCAGAACCTCCGGGTGCTCCACGTCGCCGAGCCGGCCCATGCTGCCGGAGAGATCGTAGGGCCCGACGAAGATCGCGTCCACGCCCTCGACCGCCGCGATCGCATCGATCGCCTCGACCGCGGCGACATGCTCGCACTGGACGATCACGGCGGTGCGCTCGTTCGCGGTGTTCACGTAGTCGGCGAAACCGAATCCGTAGCCCTGCGCCCGCACGATGCCGACGCCGCGCACGCCGAGCGGCGGATACTTCGCGAACTGCACGATCGAGCGTGCCTGGCTCGCGGTGTTCACCATCGGCACGACGATCCCGGCGGCGCCGATGTCGAGCGCCTTCTTGATCGTCGCTTCGTGGCCGTCCGCGACGCGCACGACGCACGGCACGCGCGCCGCGGCGAGCAGCGTCTGCGCGGCGAGCATGTCGAGCGGCGCGTGCTCGGTGTCGACGAACAGCCAGTCGAACCCCGCGCCGGACAGCACCTCCGCGACTTCCGGCGCGGCGAGCGTGACGATTGTGCCGACGAGCTTCTCGCGCGCCCGCAGCCGCTCGGCGAACGAGGCGGTCATCGCCCGCCGCCGTGCTTCGCCTTCCAGGCCGAGAGCGGCAGCACCTCGGGCAGCGGCAGCGAAGGCCGGCCGGGCTCCGGTTCGGTGAGGGCCACCGTCTCCCTCATGCTCGCGAGGCTGCGCACGGCGAGGTTCTGGTAGAGCCGCGTCGCGTCGGCTTTCCACTCGATCTCCTTCGCGGAGAGCTCGCGCACGACTTTCGCGGGAATGCCGGCCACCAGCGTTCGCGGCGGCACCTTCATCTCGGCCTTGACGAACGCCATCGCCGCGACGATCGCCCACTCACCGATCTCGGCCTTGTCGTTCACCACCGCGTTCATGCCGACCAGCGCGTTGGCGCACACGCGCGCGCCGTGGATGATCGCCGCGTGGCCGACGTGGCCGTTCGTCTCGATCACGGTGTCGGCGTCCGGAAAGCCGTGGACGATGCAGCAGTCCTGCACGTTCGCGCCGGCTTCGACGCGGATGCGCCCGAAATCGCCGCGCAGCGACGCGCACGGGCCGACGTAAACCCCGGGGCCGACGATCACGTCGCCGATCAGCACCGCGCTCGGGTGCACGAACGCCTCGGGGTGAACGACGGGCGTGACGCCGTCGATGGAATAAACCTTGACCATGCTCGCACTCGCTAGGGGAAGGCCGGCGCCGAGCGGCGCGGGCCGGCCAATTCTAGAACCTATCGCGCAACCCCGCGTGGCCGCGCGCGGCTTTGCGATCAGCGCGGGCGCGTGGTGTATCCTGTTCGCCCGATCCGCACGCGCCGCTTCGGCCCGGCGTGCACCGCGATCGCAGGAATCCGACGATGAACGAAACCCCGATCCTCTACGACTGCGCGGACGGCGTCGCGACCGTCACGCTCAACCGGCCCGATCGCCTCAACAGCTTCACCGAGGAAATGCACCACGCGTTGCGCGCCGCGATCGATCGCGCCGAAGCGGAGAAGGCGCGCGCGCTGCTCCTCACCGGCGCGGGACGCGGCTTCTGCGCGGGGCAGGATCTCGCCAACCGCCTCGCGGCGCCGGGCGCCGAGAAGCCCGACCTCGGACGCACCATCGGCGAGTTCTACAACCCGCTCATCCGCAGGCTGCGCGCCCTGCACATGCCCGTGATCTGCGCGGTGAACGGCGTGGCCGCCGGCGCGGGCGCGAACGTCGCGCTCTCGTGCGACATCGTGCTCGCGGCGCGCTCGGCGAGTTTCCTCCAGGCGTTCGCCAAGATCGGACTCGTCCCCGATTCGGGCGGCACCTATTGGCTGCCGCACCTCGTCGGAACCGCTCGCGCGATGGGCCTCGCGCTCCTCGCCGACAAGCTGTCGGCCGACGATGCGGAGCGTTGGGGCCTGATCTGGAAGGCGGTCGACGACGACAAGCTGATGAGCGAGGCGCGCGCGATCGCGGCGCAGCTCGCGTCGGGCCCGACCATGGCGCTCGTCGCGATCAAGCGGGCCATCCACGCCGCCGAGAAGAACACGCTCGACGAGCAGCTCGACCACGAGCGCGACGTGCAGCGCGCGCTCGGCGCGAGCGAGGACTACGCCGAAGGCGTGCGCGCGTTCATGGAGAAACGCAAGGCGCAGTTCAAGGGGCGGTGAGCGGTCGCACCATGGATCGCGAGTACGAGATCTACTGCCCGCACTGCAGCTGGCGCCCGGCGGCGGAAGACCGCTGGCAGTGCGCGCCCGGTTGCGGCACGGTCTGGAACACGTTCTGGACGCGCGGGCTCTGCCCCGGCTGCGCGACGCAGTGGCAGGACACGCAGTGCCTCGCCTGCAAGCGCATCTCGCCGCACCGGAAGTGGTATCACCTGCCCCGCAAGGCGCGCCGCGCGGCGACGCGCAAGAAGCGCGTGCCGACCGCCGCTTGAGCGTGCCGGCTGCGAATGCGCGATGACCCCGTCCCGGGAACCTCCAAGACGATGCTCCTCCGAATCGCCGCGTTCCTCTTCGGGCTGGCCGCCGTGACCGGCGCGCTGGCCGTCGACATCCAGGGCCATCGCGGCGCGCGCGGCCTCGCCCCCGAGAACACGATTCCCGGATTCGCGCGCGCGCTTGCCGTCGGCGTGAACACGTTCGAGCTCGACGTGGGCGTCACCGGCGACGACGTGGTCGTCGTGCATCACGACCTGCGCCTCAATCCCGACATCGCGCGCGGCCCGGACGGCCGCTGGCTGCGCCCGCCGACGCCCGCGATCCGCGATCTCACGCTCCGCGAGCTGCAGCGCTACGACGTCGGGCGCATCCGTCCGGGCAGCGACTACTCCCGGCGGTTCCCGGAACAGCGAAAACTGGACGGCGTGCGCATTCCGACGCTGGAGAGCGTCTTCGACCTCGCGCGCCACGCGCGCAACGACGCGCTGCGCTTCAACGTCGAGATCAAGGTGTCGCCGGCCGAGCCCGACGCGACCGCGAGCCCCGAGGAGATGGCGCGCGCCGTGATCAAGGTGGTGCGCGCGAACGGCATGGAAAAGCGCGTGATGATCCAGTCGTTCGACTGGCGCGTCCTGCCGGTGATCCACAAGGAAGCGCCCGAGATCGCGACCTCCTGCCTCACCGTGCAGCGCGACTGGCTCGACAACATCGGCGCGGGCCATCCGCAGCCCTCGCCCTGGACCGGGGCGATCCAGTTCCGCGACCACGGCTCGGTCCCGAAGATGGTCAAAGCCGCGGGATGCACGGCGTGGTCGCCGGACGCCCGCGAGATCGACGCCGAGCTGCTGCGCGAAGCGAAGAGCCTCGGCCTGAAGGTGATCGTCTGGACCGTGAACGAGCGCGCCGACATGGAGCGCGCGCTCGATGCGGGCGTCGACGCGATCATCACCGACTACCCGGATCGGCTGCGCGAAGCGATGGCGGCGCGGGGCATGGCGCTGCCGGCGCCGTCGCCGGTAAGCCCGTAAGGCAGCCCGCTTCACCACGGAGGCACGGAGGACGATCTTGGTCCGGGGCCCGGTTGCTTCGAAGATTCGCGCAGTCCGCCATCGCATCTCTCGTGGCGATCGGCCGCTCGCAACCGGCGCGTGACGGCTCGAGACGCTTCCTTCGACGCGCGGTGAATCTCCTGCCGAAGTGTTCTCTCCGTGTCCTCTGTGCCTCCGTGGTGCTGCCTTTTCCAGAACCCAGATGCCGCACCGTGACGAAACCCTCGGCCTCGTCTACGGCTTTCTCGGCGTCGCGGCCTTCGCGCTCACCCTGCCCGCGACGCGGGTCGCCGTCGCCGACCTCGATCCGATCGTCGTCGCACTCGGCCGCTGCGTCGTCGCCGCGATCCCCGCCGCGCTGATGCTGATCGTCGCGCGCGCGCCGCGGCCCGCGCGAGCCGATCTCCAGCCGCTCGCGCTCGTGATCGCGGGCGTGATCGTCGGCTTCCCGGTACTCACCGCCATCGCGATGCGCCATGTGCCGGCGACGCACGGCGCGATCGTGCTCGGCGTGCTGCCGCTGGCGACGGCTCTGGCGGCCGCCATGCGTGGCGGCGAGCGTCCCTCCACGGGCTTCTGGATCGCGGCGCTCGCCGGCAGCGCGCTGGTGGTCGCCTATGCCCTGTGGCAAGGCGCGGGATCGCTGCACCTCGCCGATCTCGCGCTGCTCGGCGCGGTCGCACTCGGCGCGCTCGGTTATGCGGAGGGCGGGCGGCTCGCGCGCACCATGGGCGCGTGGCAGGTGATCTGCTGGGCGCTGGTGCTGTCGCTGCCGCTCCTCGTGCCGCCGCTCGCCTGGTCGATCGCGAAGCACGGCTTGACCGCTTCGCCCGCGGCGTGGACCGGCTTCGCCTACGTCGCGCTCGTGTCGCAGTTCCTCGGCTTCTTCCCCTGGTACAAGGGGCTCGCGATCGGCGGTGTGGCGCGCGTCGGCCAGTTGCAGCTGCTGCAGCCGTTCCTGACGCTCGTCGCGTCGTGGGCGTTCCTCGGCGAGCAACTCACGCTGCAGATGCTCGCCTTCGCGGCGGCCGTGGTCGCAACGGTCGCGACCGGGCGGCGCATGCCGGTCGAACGGCCCGCCGCGCGATGACGCGCACCGCCCGACCCGCGCTGCACGCGCTTGCCGCCATCGCGCTCTGGGGCACGCTCGCGTGGCTGTCGCTCGAGCTCGCGCACGTGCCGCCGTTCCTGCTGGTCGGCACGGCGCTCGCGATCGGGTCTCTCGCGAGCCTCGGGCGGCTGCGCGACTGGCGCGCGGGTCCGCGCCTGCTCGCCCTCGGCGTCTACGGGCTGTTCGGATTCCACTTCCTGCTCTTCATGGCGCTGCGGCTGGCGCCGCCGGTCGAGGCGAATCTCGTCAACTACCTCTGGCCGCTCCTGATCGTCGTGCTCGCGCCGCTCGTCCTTCCCGGCTACCGGCTGGCGGCGCGTCACGTGATCGCCGCCCTCATGGGCCTCGCGGGCGCGGCGCTCCTCGTGACGGGTGGCGGCAAGGTGGCGTTCGACGCAGCACACGCTCCGGGGTACGCGCTCGCGCTCGGTTCCGCGTTCGTGTGGGCCACGTACTCGCTCGGCACCAAGCGCATCGGCGCATTCCCGACGGCGACGGTCGGGCTGTTCGCAGCCGTCTCCGCCGCACTCGCGCTGGCGCTGCACGCGCTGCTCGAGCCCGCCTACGCGTTCACGGCCGGCGATCTGCCCTGGCTCGTGCTGATGGGCGCCGGGCCGATGGGCGCGGCGTTCTTCCTGTGGGACGCGGCGCTCAAGCAGGGCGATCCGCGGACGATCGGCACGCTCGCCTACCTCACGCCGCTCCTCTCCACGCTCGTCCTCGCTGCGAGCGGCGCGGGAGCGATCACCTTCGCGTCCCTCGTGGCGATGGCGCTGATCGTCGGCGGCGCCGCCCTCGCGGCCCGCGCTTCTTGAATCCCGAGCGCGCTACTTCTTCTTCGCGGCGCTCTTGCGCGGCCCGGTACGCCCGCCCGGCTTGGCGGCGGTGCGCTTCTTTCCAGGCTTCTTGGCCTTCTTCGCGGCCGTTCTGGCCGCGACCGGCTTCTTCGCCGCGGCCTTGCGTGCGGCGGGCTTTCTTCCAGTCTTCTTCGCGACCTTCTTCGCCGTCGTCGTCGCACCCTTCTTCGGCGGTTTCTTCGCCGCTTTCCGTGCCGGCTTCGTGGCGGCTTTCCGCGGCGCCGGCGCGTGCTTCATGTGCGACGGCTCACCGCGCTGCGTGGCCGAGCCCGCGCCGACGACGATCTCGACGCCTCGCCCCGGCGGGAAGTCCGCGCCGCGGCGTGCGAAGAGCTGCTCCCAATCGACCGCCGGGCGCGGCGCGTGCTCGAGCGCCTCCTTGACCCACTCGATGTGGTCGGCCTCGTCGGCGAGCATCTCCATGGTCGAACGGCGTCATCATGCGCAGCACGAACTCGCGCGCGCCGGATTCCGGCGAGCCCGCCTCGATCCAGGCGTACTCGCTCGGATCGACGATCGGGATGGCGACGTTGCGCGTCTCGCGCTCGAGCCGGTCGGCGTGCGCCGA
>JALOQG010000173.1 GCA_025453505.1 Myxococcota bacterium
GAGATCGAACTCTTCCTCGGGATCGAGGTCGTTGGCGATCGAGCGGATCTGCTGGGCGACGAAGCCGTGCAGCTCGAGCTTGCCGTCGAACCACGCGAAGGCGCGCGCATCGGCGGCCCCGAGCAGCAGTGCGGCGCCGGCCGCGATCGCGGCTGCGATTCCGAGCGCGCCCCGATCGGCTCGCAGCGCGATGCCGCGCTCCGTCCCGGCAGACTTCGTCGCCGAGACGTGACGTCCCCGCTGCTCGCGCACGCGCTCCCCTTCGCAGTCGCTTCACCCACGAAGGCGCGCACCCTTGCAACGCATCCCGCGGCGGCGCGCATCATCGCAGCAAGTACGCACGGGGCACAACGAGAAAGAAGCTGGACGCGGTGCGTCAGGCGCTTTCGAAGTCGTAGTCGATCGACACGACTACGCAGGTGAACCGACCTCTCGGCCGCTGCACCGATACCTCGTCCCCTGCGCGCTTGCCGAGCAGCGCGCGCGCGAGCGGCGAATCGATCGGGATGCGCCCCGCGGCGACGTCGAATTCGTCGGGTCCGACGATGTGGTACTCGCTGCGGAGGCCGGCGTCGTCTTCGAGCGCGACTCGCGCGCCGAAGAAGACCCGGCCTGCCTGCTTCGGATCCGGCCGCACGATCTCGAGCTCCTCGAGGCGCCGGGTCAGGAACTCGATGCGGCGGTCGATTTCGCGCAGCCGCTTCTTGCCGTAGATGTACTCGGCGTTCTCCGAGCGGTCGCCCTGCGCGGCGGCGTCGGAGACCTCGCGCGTCACGCGCGGCCGCTCCTCGCGCAGCAGACGCGCCAGCTCCCGCTGCAGCGTGCGGAAACCCTGCGCGGTGATGTAGCGCCTGCCAGGGGCTGCCTCCGCCATCCGGCGACGATGACGTGCGCCCTCGGGGTGGTCAAACCGCCGGGCTTGGCGCCGAGGCCCCGGCTCGTATACAACACCTTCCCTTGTGCTCATGCGGAGCGAGTGCTCACCGTGGCCGATTCCGTCGCCGTCCATCCCGTCGTCGGAGAAGAGCTGCAGCTCCTCGATCGCGTGCGCGACGCGCTCGCGAAGGTCGAGCCGCGCGACCGCGCCGCCGAGGAGAGCCTCGTGCGCGAACTCGAGCGCGTACGGGCGCTGCTCGTGTCGGGCGAGGAGCAGAAGGACCGCCAGGCACTGCTCGAGCAGTGGGATCGGGGCAGCGCGCTGCTCAAGCAGCTGCGCACCTCGGGCGAAGCGCCGAGCGTCGATCCGCGGTCGCCGTACTTCGCGCACCTGCGTCTCGCCGAAGGCGGCCGGGTGCGCGACGTCTGCATCGGCAAGGCCACCTGCATCCGCGGCGACGTGCGCGTCGTGGACTGGCGTCACGCACCGGTGTCGAAGCTCTTCTACCGCTACGAGCAGGGCGATCGCTACGAGGAGCAGCTCGGCGGGCGGCTGGTCGCCGGGCAGGTCGTCGCGCGCCGCACCGTCGCGATCCGCGACGCCGCGCTCGAACGCGTCGACGCGCCCGAGGGCAGCTTCGTGCGCGGGGTCGACGGCTGGACCGCGCGCGCGGCGCGCGGTCCGCGCCTCGCGGGAGGCGAAGGCGTGGCGCTGCGCGCCTACGCGCTCGACGCGGCGACGGCGCGCCGTTTCGGCACCGATCCCGAGGGCGCGCAGCGGCGTCCCGACAAGCACCTGCCGGAGATCGCGGGCCTGCTCGACCCGGATCAGTTCGACGCGATCGGGTTGCCCGGTGCCGGGTTCCTCGCCGTACGCGGCAGCGCCGGCTCGGGCAAGACCACGGTCGCATTGCACCGCATCGCCTACCTGGCCTACCAGGATCCGAGCCTCGACGCGCCGCACACGCTCTTCCTCACGCTCTCGCCGGCGTTGCGCGACTACGTGAGTCACGTGCTCCCCGGGCTCGGCGTCGCGAACGTGCGCGTGCGCACCTTCCCCGAATGGGCAGAGGAGCAGGTCCGCCGACTCTTTCCCGCGTTGCCGACCGAACGTCGCTACGACACGCCGGACTACGTCCGTCGCCTCAAGCTGCACCCGGCGCTCGATGCGGCGCTGGCCGAGCACGTTCGCGCGACGCCCGGCGCAGCGCGGCCCGCACAGGTGATCGACGACTGGATCAGCCTGCTCACGCATCCGACGCTGCTCGACGAGAAGCTGCTCGGAAGCGCGGCGGGTCCGCTCTCGGCCCGCGATCTGCGCGCCGCCGTGGAATGGTGTCGCGCGCGCCACGAGGAGATGCTCGCCTGGGCCGAGGGAGATCCCGAAGCGCAGGCCGCCCTGGATCCGGAAGACGACGCGATCCTGCTGCGCGCGTGGCAGCGGAGAATCGGCGCGCTGCCGGCGCGACCGGGCGAGACGCTGCGCTTCCGTCACGTCGCCGTCGACGAGGTGCAGGATTTCTCGCTGCTCGAGCTCTGCGTGGTGCGCGACTGCCTCGCGGATCCGCCGAGCATGACGCTCGCCGGTGACACGCAGCAGCAGACGAGCAATCACGCCGGTACGGCGTCGTGGGACGCCGTGATCGCGGCGCTGGATCTGCCTGCGCCGGAGGTGCGCACGCTGCGCGTCGCGTATCGATCCACGCGCGAGATCATGGAGTTCGGTCGCGCACTGCTCGGCCCGCTCGCGGAAGACGAAGCGCCGGAGACGCTGCGCACGGGTCCGCCGGTGGAGGTGTTCTCGTTCACCGATCCGGGCGCGAGCGTCGCGTTCCTCGCCGATGCGCTGCGGCGTCTCGCGGACGAAGAGCCGCTCGCGTCGGTGGCGGTGCTGACGCCGAGCACCGAGGCCAGCGCACTCTACGCCGAAGGCCTCGAACAGAGCGAAGTGCCGCGCGTCCGCCGCGTGGAGTCGGGCCGCTTCGCGTTCGCGCCCGGCATCGAGGTGACGGAGATCGAGCAGGCCAAGGGGCTCGAGTTCGACTACGTGGTGCTCGCCGACGTTTCCGCGCAGAGCTTCCCCGACACACCATCGAGTCGGCGCCTGCTGCACGTCGGCGCGACCCGCGCGGTCCACCAGCTCTGGGTGCTGGCCCCGGCCGATCCCTCGCCGCTCTTGCCCCGTCACTAGCCGGCCGCGCGTGCAGGTCGCGGCACACGCCCCCCTCGGGTCGTCACCTGCCATTCATCCAGCGAGACGCATCGGTCACGCTTCCCCCGAGGGTCCGCCGCTCGCGACGTTTCACCGCGGCGAAGCGGCGGCACGGGGATGAGGCCCCCTCAGGAGGCGTCCATGAGCGCCGAAGGGTCCGCTAGCTTCGCCGCCCGTTGATCCCCCCATGGGAGGGAATGCGCGATGCCCGAGCTTCGAAGTCTCCGCCGGTTGGCCCTTTCGTTCGCCGCTCCCGCAGCGATCGGTCTCGCGGCCGTTCTCCTGGGCGCCGCGGCGCCGAGCCAGGCCAGCGATCTCTCCGATCTCGTGCGCGAGATCCGGGACGCCCGCGATGCGGACGCCGGTCGATCCGGCGTCGCCGCGGCGCCGCCGATCGCGCAGGACGAGGCGGCGCGCATCTGGGATGCCTTCCTGACCTCGATCGTGAAGCGCGCAGGGGCGGACGCCGCAGTCGAGTCGCTTCGGGAGGATCTCTTCGCGCTCTTGTTGGCGGATCGCCACCAGGTCGTAGCCGCGCTCGAGGCGCCGGCCGCGGACGGCGCGCGCTGGCTCTCCGATCACTTCCAGGCGGCCTGGCCGCTGATCGACCCGGTCCTCGATCGCGTCGCCAGCGAACTCCCGCCCGAGGCCGCCCGGCGATATCGCGAGTTCCTCGCGAGCGGACGCCTCCTCGATGCGGCGCGCGAGCGCGGCTGGCTGCGGACGGAGCTGGCTTCGCCGGCGACGCTGCGCGAGCTGGCCCTGCGCATCGTGCCCGCCGGCTCGCCCGACCCGCTTCGCTGGGACGACGCCGTCGATCCCGAACTCCGCAAGATCTTCGGCTTCGAGGCGCCGCTGCCGACGCCGGTCGCGAGTCCGCTGCTCGCCCCCTCGACGCCGACGGCGTTCCTCGTCGGCCCGCTCTCGATCCTCGCGCGCGCCGGCGACTGGCTGGTGCCGGCGGCGCACGCGGCCGGTTCGCAGACTTCCAGCGGTTGGGACTGGCACACGCTCGTCACGCGGCTCAACGCGTGGGTGCCGGACGGCAAGCGCGAAATGCGCGAGTACCTCCCGATGATGGAGGAGATGCTCGACGGCACGGCGCACACGCTGGCCGACAAGCGGCTGCCCGACGAGCAGTTCGACGTCTACCGCGACCTCGTCGTCGCGACGGCCTGGCAGGAGAGCTGCTGGCGCCAGTACGAGAAGCGCGCCGGTCAGGTGCAGCCGTTGCGCGGCCCCGGCGGCACCGGCCTCATGCAGGTCAACGTGCGCGTGTGGCGCGGGCTCTACGACGCCAAGGGCATCGCCGCCGACATTGGCTATAACGGCCGCGCCGGCGCCGAGATCCTGCTCAAGTACATGCGCCAGCACGCGATCCGCGGCAAGGAACACCTGGTGACGCCCGGCGGCGAGAAGAATCTCGCGCGCGCCACCTACGCCGCCTACAACGGTGGTCCGGGTCACCTGCGCCGCTATCGCAAGCCGGGGACCTCTGCGCACCTGCGTGCCGTGGACCAGGAGTTCTGGCAGAAGTACCAGGCCGTCGAGAGCGGCGATCAGTCCGCGTTCTACTCCTGCGCGGTGAAGGGGTAGACGCACCGCGCTGGGACGCGCGCGCTCCGTTCGCGGAGCGCGTCGCAGCGCTGCCGGTCCTGGGCGTCGGCGTCTCGACGGAGTTCGGGGCCGACGGTCTCGACATCGGCGCTTTCGCCCGCGCACGCCCCGATCTCGTCGGCTTCGTCGAGATCGGCGCCGATCTCGATCGCGGTTTCGACGCCGCCGCGCGCGCCTGGGCCGCGTCGGGCGGCGCGACCACCTACCACTTCCTCGATCTCAATCTCGAGGAAGACGACGATCTCGAACCGGCGTGGATCGCCGAGACGGCGGCGGCCGCACGCAGCGTCGGAGCGGCGTGGCTGTGCGGCGACGCGGGTCTCTGGCACGTCGGGCCGCGGGATCGCGGTCACGGCACGCTGCTGCCTCCGATCCTGACGCGCGCCTCGGCCGAGGCGATGGCGGAGAACGTCCGGCGCCTGCGCCTCGCCAGCGGCTTCGAGGTGCTGCCCGAGAACCCGCCGGCGCACGTGTATCTCGGCGACTGGCACCTGCTCGACTACTTCGCGTGCGTCGCCGAGCGCGCCGACGCGGGCCTGCTGCTCGACGTCGCGCATCTCGCGATCCACCAGCGCGCGACGGGCCGCACGCCGCTCGACGGGCTCGACCGCTTCCCGCTCGATCGCGTCGTCGAGGTCCACGTCGCGGGCGCCACCGAGTTCGAGCACGCGGGCCGCCGCTTTCTCGACGACGATCACGGTCCCGAGCCGGTGCCGGACACCTGGGAGATCCTCGACTACGTGCTGTCGCGCGCGACGAACCTGCGCGCGCTGGTCTACGAGTGCGAGCGCAATCGGCGCGCGGCGGTGCTCGCGAATTTCGAGCGGCTCGCGAAGCGCTGGGCGGATCGCGGGGCCGATGCGTCCCGGCCGTCGCGCACGGGGGTCACTTCACGCGTTGCGGACGCGCGCCTCGATCGCAACGACGTGCGGGCCATCCAGCGGACCCTGGTCCGCATGCAGCACGACGCGGCCTTCGCGGCGCGGCTGCGCGCGGACGACGCGGCGGCGATCGCTTCGACGCGGCTCGCGGGGCCGGCGATCGCGATGCTGCGTGCGGCGGATCCGATCGCGGTGGCGGCGGATCGCGAAGGGCGTCGCACGGCACAACTGCTCCGCAACGTCGCCTCCGAGTTCCGGTGCAGCTGCGCGGTCGGACCGGAGGGCGACGGCGACGCGAGCTTCGTCGCCGCGTTTGCCTCGAGCGCGCTCTTCCACGAGGCGATCGCGGCCGACGGGAACCTCGTGCTCGCGTTCGCATCGCACGCCGAGGCCCACGCCGGCGCGAAGGCGTGTCCGTCGTTTCGCGCGCTGGTCGCGCTCGAGGCGTCGATGGCGCGGGCTCGCCGCGCGCCGCTCGCAGCGGCGCACGAGATTCCGCGCGGCGCCGTCGGACTTGCGCCGGGCGCGCGGCTCCTCGCGCTGCCCGCCGGCACGCACGCCGCTGCGGCAACGCTCGCGACCTCGCGCGATCCAGTCGATCCGACCACGCTGCCCGCCGTCGATGCGCGGGCCCGCGAGACGCTGGTCCTGCACCGCAAGCCCGGGCCCGCCCCGCGCTTCGGCCGATTG
>JALOQG010000174.1 GCA_025453505.1 Myxococcota bacterium
CGAGACGTCGGGCCGCTCGAGGCCGATGTTCGACGCGACCGTGCCGCTGAACAGGAACACGTCCTGCAACACCATCGCGATGCGCTGGCGCAGCGCGCGCTGCGGCATGTCGCGCAGGTCCACGCCGTCCAGCAGGATGCGGCCGCGCGTCACGTCGTAGAGGCGGTCCAGCAGCTTGATGATCGAGGTCTTGCCCGCGCCCGTGGAGCCGACCAGCGCCACGCGCTCGCCCGGCGCGACCCGGAACGAGACGTCCTTCAGGATCCAGTCCTCGTTCTGATACGCGAACCAGACGTTCTCGAAGACGACCTCGCCGGTCTCGTTCCGGCGGCCCTCGGAGTCTGGCGTCTGGATGGATCGGTCGGGCATCGAGCCCGCCCGATCCGTGACGGCCCGGTCCACGATTGCGGGCTCGGTGTCGAGGAGCTGGAAGATGCGCTCGGTGCTGGCCATCGCGGACTGCATGACGGAGTACTTGGCGGAGAGGTCGCGCAGCGGCAGGAAGAAGCGACGCATCCAGTCGATGAAGACGTAGAGCGTGCCGGCGGTCGCGAAGCCGGCGCCGTAGCCGACGATCACCGCGACCGAGATGCCGCCCGCGATCTCGACCGCCGCGAAGAGCGCGGCGTCGTAGCGGATCGAATCGTTCCAGGCGTCGCGGTGCTCGGCGTTCATCGCGTCGAAGTCGCGCAGGTTGCGCGACTCGCGCGTGAAGAGCTGCACCACCTTCATCCCGGTGACCGTCTCCTGCAGCGTCGCGTTGATGCGCGCAATGCGGACGCGGACCTTGCGGAAGGCGTCGCGGATGCCGCGCCGGAAGACGACGGCGGCGATCGCCAGCACCGGCACGACGAGGAACGACACCAGCGCGAGACGCGGTGCGAGCAGGAAGAGCACCACCGCGAAGCCGATCATCTTCGCGACGTCCGTGACCAGCGCGACGATCCCGGAGGAGAACATCTCGGCGATGTTCTCGACGTCGTTGGTCGCGCGCGTCACGAGCCGGCCAACGGGATAGCGGTCGAAGAAGCCGAGGTGCAGGCGCTGGAGGTGGGCGAAGACGTCGCGGCGCAGATCGCGCATCGCCGACTGCCCCGTCAGCGACATCAGCACGCCGTTCCAGTACTGGAGCGCCGCGCTGATGAGCATCGACACCAGGTACAACGCCGCGAGCCAGCCGAGCGGACTCATGCCGAGATGCGGCTCGAAGAGGAACGCGAGCGCGCCCCGCTTCGACGGTTCGGCGGCGCCCTGCCCCAGCACCTGGTCGAGCCCGTTCTTGATGATCCAGGCGGGCGCGAGCTCGAGCAGGAAGAGCGGGATCGTGATCCCGATCGTCAACGCGATCTGCTTCCGGTACGGCGCGACGTAGTGCCACAGACGCCCGAAGAGGCGGGCGTCGTAGGCCTTGCCGAGGGCTTCCTCCTCCTGGAACGCCGCGCTCACGACGCCTCCTCGCGCGCCAGCTCTTCTTCGAGTTCCTGCTCCTGCGCGAGCCGCGCGTAGAGACCGCCCTGCGCGAGCAGCGACGCGTGCGTCCCGCGTTCGACGATGCGGCCTTCGTCCAGCACCACGATCTGGTCGGCGTCCTGCACGCTGCGCACGCGGTGCGCGATCACGATCACGGTGCGATCGCGGAACACGTCGCGCAGGTTGGCCTGGATCGCGGCCTCGGTCTCGGCGTCGACGCTCGAGAGCGTGTCGTCGAGGATCAGGATGCTCGGCCGCAGCGCCAGCGCGCGCGCCAGCGCGGTGCGTTGCCGCTGCCCGCCCGAGAGCATCACACCACGCTCGCCGACCAGCGTGTCGTAGCCGTCGGGCAGGTCCTCGACGTCCTTGGCGAGCTGCGCGCGCGTGGCGGCCTCGTGCACGGCGGCGGGATCCGTCTCGGGCAGTCCGTAGGCGATGTTGTCGGCGAGCGTCATCGAGAACAGGAAGGCGTCCTGCGGAACCATCGCGATCGACGAGCGCAACACGCGCAGCGGGATGCGATTGACGTCCGTGCCGTCCAGGAAGAGCCTGCCGTCGGGCACCTCGAAGAGGCGCGGCACCAGCGACGCGAGCGTGCTCTTGCCCGAGCCGATCGGGCCGACGACGCCGAGCACCGAGCCGGCCGGCACGTGCAGCGACACGTCGGAGAGCGCCTCCTCGCGGCCCGCGTCGTAGCGGAACGAGAGATGCCGGAACTCGATCTCGCCGCGCAGCGACTCGACCTTCGCCAGCGCGCGATGGTCGTCGGCGATCGCCGGCTCGACCCCGAGCACTTCGTCGATGCGCTGCATCGCGGCGCGCCCCCGCTGCAGGATCGCGAACACCCAGCCCATGATGAAGGTCGGGAAGGTCAGCTCGTAGATGAACATCGCGAAGGTGATGAACTGCGAGATCGTCATGCGGCCGTCCTGGATCAGGTTCCCGCCGAACCACAGCACGATCCACATCGCGAACGCCGGCAGCAGCATCGTGATCGCCGGCATCGACGCGTTGACGCGCACCAGCCGCAGCTGCGCGCGGTAGAGCTCCTGGTTCGCGACGTCGAAGCGCGTCGCCATGGCCGGCTCCATCGCGTAGGCGCGCACGACCGAGACGTTCGAGATCGCCTCCTGGAGCTGGCTCGACAGCGCCGCGAGCCCTTCCTGCGACGCGAGGTTCGACTTGTGCATCGAGCGTCCGAAGCTGCGCGCGATGAACAGGAAGAGCGGATACGGGATCAGCACCAGCGGCGCGAGCGTCGCGTTCGACGAGAACATCGCGCCGATCACGAAGAGGTAGAGGATCGGCGTCTGCACCAGCGAGAGCACGCCGGGCCCGAGCATCAGGCGCACCGAACCGAGGTCGTTGACGCAGCGGCTCATCAGATCGCCGGTGCGCCAGCGCTGGAAGAAGCTCTGCGGCAGGCGTTGCAGGTGATCGAAGAGATCGTTGCGGATCTCGTACTCGACTTCGCGCGCGACGTTGAAGATCGAGGTGCGCGAGACGTAGCGGAGCGCCCCGCGCACGAGCGTCGCGGCCGCGAGCCAGGCGCAGCGGCGCACCACCTCGGCCTGGCCGAGCCCGGACTCGACGGCCGCCATCGCGTAGCCGGTCAGCATCGGCACGGCGGCGAAGGTAGCGGCGTAGCCGAGCGTCAGCAGGCCGCCGACGGTGTAGGCGCCGCGATTGCGCCGCACGTAGATCCACAAACGCGCGAAGCCGCGCTGCGGGACGTGTCCGGTCGTCTGCACCGGCGCCGCGGCGGCGCTCACCCGCGCACCCAGCGCGCGATGCGCGCGCGATCGACCCCGAGCCGCCACGCGCCGAGCGCGATCGCATGGCGCAACCAGGTGCGGAAGGGCCCCTGCGCGAGGTAGCGGCGCGCGCTCGTCACGGCGTCGAGCGGCAGCATCGCGAGCCGGCCACGGCGCCGCAGCGCGCGCACCAGATCGAGATCCTCGGCGATCGGCACCGCGGGGATCCCGCCGATCGACTCGAGCGCGGAGCGGCGTGCGAAGAGCGCCTGGTCGCCGTAGGGCAGTCCCGCCCGCGAGCGCAGGCGCGCGCCCCACTCGATCCACGCGAGCGCGAGACGCCGTTCGCGGAACCGGAATCCGAATGCGCCGCCGACGACGCCGGGATCCACGAGCGCGGCGCGAATCGCCACGTCCCACCCGCTCGGAAGCCGGGTATCGGCATGCAGGAAGAGCACGACTTCGCCTTCCGTCGCGCGCCAGCCCGTCTCGAGCTGGAGCGCTCGACCGGATGGCGATGGGATTACGCGGGCGCCGGCAGCCCGGGCGCGATCGACGGTGCGATCGAGGCTGCCGCCATCGACGACGACCACTTCCAGCGAGGCAGGCCTCGGCAGCGAGTGGCCGGTGCCAGCGCCCAAAGACTCCCGAACGCTCTCGACGGCCGCCTGGATCTGCTCCGCCTCATCGAGCGCCGGGATCACCACGGCGATGCGCACGCAGCCGACCATAGCCCGCTTGCCTCCCAAAGCCCCTTCCCCTACCTACCCTTTCGTGGCCCCCGACGAAGCCGACCGCGACGGCAAGACCGCGCCCAGCTATGCGCGCGCCGGCGTGGATCTGGATCACGACGAGGGCTTCGTCGCCGAGATCGCGCGCATCGCGCGCAGCACGTTCCGGCCCGAGGTGCTCTCGGGCATCGGCGGCTTCGCCGGCCTCTTCAAGACGCCCGACCGCTACCGCGACCCGATCCTCGTCGCGAGCGCGGACGGCGTCGGCACCAAGTTGAAGCTGGCCGCGCAGCTCGGCCGCTGGGACACGATCGGCATCGACTGCGTCGCGATGGTCGTCAACGACCTCGTCGTGCAGGGCGCCGAGCCGCTGGTCTTCCTCGACTACGTGGCGATGGGCCGTCTCGACACCAAGATCGCCGCCGACGCGCTGCGCGGCGTCGCCGAGGGCTGCCGCCGCGCCGGCTGTGCGCTGCTCGGCGGCGAGACCGCGACGATGCCGGGCACCTACGCCGAAGGCGATCTCGAACTCGTCGGCTTCGGCGTCGGCGTGGTCGAACGCGACAAGGTCGTGGACGGCTCGACCATCAGCGAAGGCGACGTGATCGTCGGGATCGGCTCGAACGGCGTGCACAGCAACGGCTTCTCGCTGGTGCGCGCGATCCTCGAGCAGGGCGAGCGCGCCGGCTCGGTGGACCTGTGGGCCGAGGTCGAAGAGCTGAACGGCTCGCTCGCGAGTGCGCTGCTCGCACCGACCCGCATCTACGTCAAGCCGGTCCTCAACCTGATCCGCGACTTCTCGATCAAGGGCATCGTGCACGTCACCGGCGGCGGCTTCGACGGCAACGTACCGCGCGTGCTGCCCAAGGGCGTGCGCGCGCGCATCGATCTCGGCTCCTGGCCACGCCCGCCGGTCTTCGGCTGGCTGCAGCGCGCGGGCGAGATCACCGACACCGAGATGCTTCGCGTCTTCAACTGCGGCATCGGCATGATCCTGGTGATCCCGCCGGACCAGACCGACGACGTGCTCGAGCGGCTCCAGGGGCTCGGCGAGCGCGCGTACCGGATCGGCGTCATCGAACGCCGCCAGCCGGACGACGCACCGATGCACTACGTCCGCGCCCGGCGCACGGAGTAGCGGCCTTGCGCAACGTGGCCACGGGCGGTGCGCGCTCCGGCCTGCGCGCTCGCCGTTGGGACGTCGTCGTGCTCGGGTCCTCGCTGCCCGGCCTGATCGCGGCCGTGCGCCTCGCGATGGGACGCCTGCGCGTGTTGATCGTCGAGGAGGAAGCGGCCGCGCGGCTGCCCGCCGCCGTGCGCGAGCCGTTCTTTCTCGCCGGCGCCGGCTCGGGCGGCATTCTCGACGCGTGCCTGCGCGCGCTCGCCGTGCCGCTGATCGATCGCCGCCGGCTCTCGTCCGAGCCGATCGCCTATCAGGTGCTGCTGCCGGGCGCGCGCATCGACGTCGCCTCGCCCACACGGACGGCGGAAGAGCTCGTCGCGTGGGGACTCGCGAAGCCCGAGGTCTCCCGCGCGCTGGCGCGCGGCCTCGCCGAAGCGGCCGCCGGCGAACGCGAGGCGCTGCTCGATGCGCCGATCGTGCGCGCGCTGCGACTCGGGGGCGGCCTCGGCCGCGGCGCGTCGGTGCCGCGCGCGCCGCGCCACGCGCGCGGGCTACCCGGTGAAGTGTCGCGCCCCGCGCCGGAGCTCCTGCCGTGGCTCGACGCGCAAGTGCGCGCGCTGGTGAACGTCGCGACGCCGAATGCGCCGCCCGAGGCGCGCGCGCGCCTGCTCGGCGGCGCGCTCGAAGGCGGCGCCAGCTTCGAGTCCACCGAAGAGACCCTGATCGGCCTGCTGCGCCGCCGCTTCCACGCGCTGCACGGCGAGATCCGCCTGCTGCCCGGCCGCTTCGAACTGGTGTCGGTCGGCGATCTGGCCGGGATCGCGCCGGCGATGAGCGACGAAGTCTGGTTCGGCCGTGCGCTGGTGTTGAACGCCCCGCTCGGCCCGCTCGCGGACTGGCTCGAAGCGTCGGGCGGCGTGCCCGACTTCCTGCCCGACCGCCAGAAGCTGCGGCGCCGCGGCTGGGCCGCCCTGCGCATGCCTCGCGACGCCGTGCCGGAAGGCATGGCGCGCCGCTTCCTGCGCGTCGGCGATCCGAACCAGCCGCTCGAAGGCGCCAATCTCCTGCGCGTCTCGGTCGGGCCGGAGAAGTCCGGGCGCGACGTGCAGGTGGTCGCGACCTACCTGCTGCCCGAGGCCGCGCACGACGAAGCGGCGCTCGAGATCGAGGTCGCCGAAGCGCTGCTCGAGGAGA
>JALOQG010000175.1 GCA_025453505.1 Myxococcota bacterium
CACAGGACGTCCTCTCGATCGCGCTCAATGGTCTGCCCTGCGATCCGCAGCTGCTTCCCGAGCCCGCCGCGATCGGCGCCTGCGCGGCCGTCGCGACGCTCGCATCGCTCGTCCGCCGCCGACGCCGCGAGGGCTGATGTCCCCGCGTCTCTCCGACGCGCGCGTCGAGCGGATTCTGGATACCTGGCCCGTCGCGCGCCTCGCGAGCGTCGCGCCGGGCGGAAGCCCGCACCTCGTCCCGATCGTCTTCGCGCGCGCCGCCGGCGCGCTCTGGTCGCCGGTCGACGGCAAGTCGAAGTCCAGCGGCGCCCTCGCGCGGCTCCGCAATCTCGAGCACGAACCGCGCGTCGCCCTGCTCCTCGATCATTACGCCGACGACTGGACGCAGCTCTGGTGGCTCCGCCTCGACGCCACTGCGGAGATCACCGGCGGCAACCCCGAGGCGGAGTCCGCGCTTCGCAGGAAGTACCCGCAATACCGCGAAACTGCGCTCTTCCAACACACACCGACGCTCGTCCGATTCACCCCGATCCGGCTCGTCTCCTGGTCCGCAAGCGACGATCGAGGCGGGCCGGAGTGAGGGGGCCGAGGAGGAACGCCCGACCGCCGCAGGCCCCCTCACTCCGGTCCGGCCTCCACCGACTTCCGACGACGAACCCAGTACGACGACGACCCGCTCTTGAAGAGCTGGATCCACCGCCACCTTCCGCCCGATGTGCGCGCCGGCGTCGAGCCGCAGCTGCGGCACATGGGCGACCTCGCCGCCGGCCAGCTCCTCGCGCTCTCGCACGCGCACCGTCGCGACGAGCCCGTGCACGTCCCCTTCGACGCGTGGGGCCGCCGCATCGACGACGTCCCCGTCAACACCGCGTGGAGTACCTACGCGCGCGTCGCCGCCGAAGAGGGTCTCATCGCCATTCCGTACGAGCGCGCGCACGGTCCCCTCTCGCGCCTGCACCAGTTCGCGCTCGTCTATCTCTTCCACGCCTCCAGCCAGGTCTACACCTGTCCCCTCGCCATGACCGACGGCTGCGCGCGAACGCTCGAGACCCTCGGCGGCGAGCTCGGCGTGGTGCGCGATCGCGTCTTTGCGCACCTCGTCTCGCGGGATCCCGCGCACGCGTGGACGAGCGGCCAGTGGATGACCGAACGCATCGGCGGGTCGGACGTCGGCCTCTCCGAAACCGTCGCGCGCCGCGGTGCGGACGGCGCCTTCACGCTGCACGGCAACAAGTGGTTCACCTCGGCGGTCGGGTCGCAGGTCGCGCTCACGCTCGCGCGGCCCGAGGGCAACGGTCCCGGCGGCAAGGGTCTCGCGCTCTTCCTCGTCGAGCTGCGCGGCGAGGACGGCCGGCTGCGCGGCATCACCGTACTGCGTCTCAAGGAAAAGCTCGGCACGCGCAATCTGCCGACCGCCGAACTCGAGCTCGACGGCACGCCGGCGCTGCCGGTCGCGGGTCTCTCGGACGGCGTCCGCAACATCGGCGCGATGCTGAACCTGACGCGCACCTGGAACGCGGTCTGCGCCGCCGCGACGCTGCGCCGCGGTCTCGCCCTCGCGCGCGACTACGCGCATCGCCGCGTCGCGTTCGGCGCTCCGCTCGCCGAGAAGCCGCTGCACCTCGAGACGCTGGCGGATCTCGCGGCCGAGCAGGAGGCGTCGTTCGCGCTGACCTTCTTCGCGGTCGATCTGCTCGGACGGCAGGAAGCCGGCGAACTCGACGCGAGCGGCGAGGCGCTGCTGCGGCTCGTGCAGCCCGTCACCAAGCTCACGACCGGACGCCAGACGGTGGCGGGCGCCTCCGAGGTGCTCGAGTCGTTCGGCGGCGCGGGCTACGTCGAGGACACCGGACTTCCCCAACTGCTGCGCGACGGCCAGGTGCTCTCGATCTGGGAGGGCACGACGAACGTGCTCGCGCTCGAGGCGTATCGCGCGGTGCTGCGCGGCGACGCGCTTCCGCTCGCGCTGGCCTTGATCCGGCGCCGTGTCGAGGGCGCCTTCGCGACTTCGCTCCGCGAGCCGGCCGGCGTCGCGCTCAAGGCGGCGGACCACCTCGAATCGTGGTGGGCCGACGCGGGCGCGCGCGGCGGCTGGCTGCACGAGGCCGGCGCGCGCCGCTTCGCCGTCACGCTCGGCCGCACGCTCGCGCTCGCGATGCTGACCGAGCACGCCGCGTGGGCGCTCGCACACGAAGGCGACGGTCGCTGTGCGGAGGCCGCGCGCCGCTTCGCGCGCCTCGGCGTCGATCGTCTCGTGGACGTCCCGCGCCCGCCCGGCCCGACGACGGCGCTCGCCCTCGGCGAGCCGATCGAGTTCGAGAGCTAGCTCAGACGCCGCTCAAGGGTGGAGGCCGCTTCTTCCCGGCGGGAGGAAGAGCCAGTACTGGGCGATGCCGACGTCGTCGGCGTCCACGTCGGCGTCACCGTCGAGATCCTGGTGCGACACGTAGCCGCCGCTGCCGGCCGTGATCTGGATGTTCTCGAGATCGCCGCGCGCCGAAGGAGGCGTCGTCACGCCCCACGACGTCTTCACGATTCCGTCGCCGTTCAGGTCCGCGTCGCAGAGATTCCCGTAGCCGTCGCCGTCCGTGTCGCGCTGATTGGCGTTCGGCAGGTCGAGGCAGTTGTCGCTCGCATTCGGAACGCCGTCCCCGTCGATGTCGTCGCCGAGGAAGGCCGGCGCCTGCGCGACCATCAGCGGATCGCCGATCCACACGTTCATCCACGAGAGGTACGGCACGCTGCGGTAGAACGCCTCGATCGCGCGCGCCCCCGTGAAGTAGTTGCGGAACAGGATCGGTGCGCGCGAAAGGCCGGTCGCGAGCGGCTCGAAGGCGCTGCCCGCGACGCCCGCTGCGCCGAGCCGCACGAGGTCGGCCGAGAGCGACTGGTCGTAGTTCGCGCCGGTCGTGAAGGTGCGCGCGCTGGTGCTGACGAGATCGGTCGCGATCGAACGCGTCTGGAAAGTCCCCGGATACGTGTTGCCGCCGATCGTTCCGTAGAAGGGCGCGCCTGCGTCGTGGTTGTCGTTGCTGCCCCACGAGGCGTAGCCCACCAGCTTCGTCGCGTTCGAGACGAACGTGTTGGCGGTGTCGTGCTGCACGTTCGCGCCGAGCGCGTTCATCAGCGCCGCGACCGGCGAGAGCCAGAGCGTGTTGCCCGCGCGCAGGCCCGCCGCGATCGTCGGGTTCTGATCGACGAGGACGTTGCCCGGAGCGGGGCTCGTGGCGATCGCACCGTCGATCAACGCCTTGACGTCCACGGGCACGCCCGTCGCCGCGTCGATCGGCGTCTGGAAGCCCGCGAGCCGCGCGACCAGGTACTTCAGCGGCGCGCTCGGGTTCGCCGTGCGCCAGGTGCGGAAGGGCTCGTCCGAGTCGAAGTAGGGATTGCGCTGCTCGCCGTTCTGCCCGATTCCGCCGGCGCCGGGCGTCTGCGACAGCGTCGCCAGCTCGGCGTCCACCGACGCGCGCGTGCAGTCGCGCAGATAGTTCGGATTGCTGAGCAGGCACGCGCTCGGTGTCGTGGCCGAGGGCGTGAAGCGGTGCGGCACGCCGGCCGCCACGACGATGATCTCGATCTGGTCGACGAGACCGTTGGCCGTGAGGAAGGTCTGGATCGGCGTGCGGATCTGCGCGTCGAAGGTCGCCTGCGTGGTGACGAACTCCTGCACCGAATTGCCGAGATTCGGATCGGCCAGCGGCACGCTGAGCGTCACCACGTTGGCCGCCGGCACGTTGCGCTTCTGCTGGTAGTACGCGCCGATCGCGACCGAGACGGGGCTCTGCCCGTTCACGACGATCAGGACCTCGCTGCGCAGCGGGCGCGTTCGCGCGCCGCACACGCCGCACACGAGCACGGCGACGAAACAGAGCAGCGCGGCGGCGGCCGAGGGGAGCGAGCGATTTCGAACGACGGTCATGGCCGCGCATTCTAACCGCTCGGAGGGTGCCGGTGTCGAACGTTGCAATCCGACGGTTAGAATCCGCCCCCTCGGGTCACATCCCGGCGTGCAGATCGTCATCGAAGGAGGCGGATCGTGGCGGAATTCATCTACCAGTTGCAAGACCTGCGCAAGGTCGTCGGCACGGACCGCATCATTCTCGACGGCATCACTCTCGCGTTCATTCCCGGAGCCAAGATCGGCGTCGTCGGCCCGAACGGCACCGGCAAGAGCACGCTGCTGCGCATTCTCGCGGGCGAAGACAAGGAGTTCCTGGGCGAAGCCCGTCCGGCGCCCGGCATCACGATCGGCTTCCTCTCGCAGGAGCCGCATCTCGACGCCACGAAGGACGTGCTCGGCAACGTCGAAGAAGGTCTCGCGGAGATCCGCGATCTGATGCGCCGCTTCGAGGAGATCTCCGCGCGCTTCGCCGAGGAGATGAGCGACGACGCGATGAACGCGCTGCTCGAGGAGCAGGGCAAGCTGCAGGACGCGATCGACGCCGCACAGGGCTGGGAACTCGAGCGCCGGCTCGAAATCGCGATGGACGCGCTGCGCTGCCCGCCGGGCGACGCGAAGGTCGAAACGCTCTCGGGCGGCGAGCGGCGCCGCGTCGCGCTGTGCCGGCTCCTCCTGCAGCAGCCCGATCTGCTGCTGCTCGACGAGCCGACCAACCATCTCGACGCCGAGTCGGTCGCGTGGCTCGAGCGACACCTCCAGGAGTATCCCGGCACGGTGATCGCCGTCACGCACGATCGCTACTTCCTCGACAACGTCGCCGAGTGGATCCTCGAACTCGACCGCGGCGGCTACTACCCCTTCAAGGGCAACTACTCCTCGTGGCTCGAGCAGAAGCAGGCGCGCCTCGAGCAGGACGAGAAGAAGAGTTCGGCGCGGCGCCGCACGCTCGATCGCGAACTCGAGTGGGTGCGCATGTCGCCGCGCGCGCGGCAGGCGAAGAGCAAGGCCCGCCTGCGCGCCTACGACGAGCTGCGTGCGGAGGAAGAGGCGCGGCTGCCCGAGACGGTCGAGATCACGATCCCGCCCGGACCGCGTCTCGGCGACGTCGTGATCGAGGCCGACCATCTCGAGAAGGGCTTCGGCGACACGCTGCTGATCGACGACCTCTCGTTCAAGCTGCCGCCCGGCGGCATCGTCGGCGTGATCGGCCCGAACGGCGCCGGCAAGACGACGCTGTTCCGCATGATCGTCGGCGAGGAGAAGCCGGACGCCGGCACGCTGCGCCTCGGCGAGACGGTGTCGCTCGCCTACGTGGACCAGAGCCGCGACGCGCTCGACGCGAAGAAGACGGTCTGGCAGGAGGTCTCCGGCGGCGACGAGCTGATCAAGGTCGGCCGCAAGGAGCTGTCGTCGCGCGCGTATCTCTCGTCGTTCGGCTTCAAGGGACCGGAGCAGCAGAAGCTGGTCGGCTCGCTATCGGGCGGCGAACGCAACCGGCTGCACCTCTCGAAGCTGCTCAAGAGCGGCGGCAACGTGCTGCTCCTCGACGAGCCGACCAACGACCTCGACGTCGACACGCTGCGCGCGCTCGAGGAGGCGCTGCTCGGCTTCGCCGGCTGCGTCGTCGTGATCTCGCACGATCGCTGGTTCCTCGACCGCATCGCGACGCACATCCTCGCCTTCGAGGGCGACTCGCACGTCGAGTGGTACGAGGGCAACTTCGAGGACTACGAGGCCGACCGGAAGCGCCGCCTCGGCGCCGACGCCGACCAGCCGCATCGGATCAAATACAAGAAGATCGCGCACTAGCCGGCTGCGGAAGCGGGCCGCTACACCTCGGGGAGTTCGGCGACGAGGCCGGTCTGCAGGAAGAAGTTCGCGACGCTCGCGGTGACCTTCTCCCGCAGCGCCTTCTGTCCCGGCGCCGCCATCGCGATCTTCTGGACCTCGTAGGGATTCTCGATGCCCGCGTCGTGGTAGGCGGCCGGGTTGTAGAAGGTCAGCCAGTTGGCCTTCATGAAGCCGGCCAGCCACGTCTGGAAGTTGGCTCGCGTCGCATCGTCCCAGCCCGGCATGTGTTCCGCGGCGAGCTCGGCGAGATAGGCCTTGTCGAAGGCGATGTGGCGCGCTTCGTCGACGTGGTGGACGCGGCTGATCGCGCGCACCAGCGGGTTGCAGCGGTCGTCGTTCATCACGCGCATGTTGAAGTAGTCGCCGTACGCCTCGACGACCATCGCGAGCGTGTAGAAGCGCAGCAGCTCCTCGCCGGGCGCGTACTTCGCCGGCATCGCGAGCCGTTTGTCGGGGTAGACGCGTCCCACGTACTTCCTGCAGAACACGCCGAACATGATCATGTGCTTGTTCTCTTCGTCCAGGAAGTGGTGCAGGTAGTCGGTGATCTCGGGCGTGGCCGCCTTCGCGTAGAGCTGGCTCGCGAGTCCCGCGACCAGCACTTTCTCGCCGTTCAGCGTGTTCGAGAACAGCGTCGCCGTCTCGGTGATCGTGAGCCGCCACTTCTGCTCGTCGGTGAGCGCGCTCCAGACCGGCGTATCGCTGAGCGTCGTGATCTCCGGCGACATGGAGAACGAGTCGGGATCGAGCCGCTCCGGCCATTCGAATTGCTGGTACACGTCGTAGAAGCGCTCGCGCGACAGAGCGGACAGGCGTTCCGCCAGGGCGTTGGTTCGCGACGTCGGGATCTCGGTCTTCATGTTCGGAGCTCCTCGTAGGCTCGCTGTCGGCGGGACGGCGGCGATGCGGCCGTTCCCGCTCATGCAGGGGGATTGGAATTGGCGAGTACCCGGACGACGTTCAGCCGCTCGAGTCCGGCCCAGACGGTCTTCTCGTCGATTCCGAAGTCGATCAGGCACGCGATCTCG
>JALOQG010000176.1 GCA_025453505.1 Myxococcota bacterium
CCGACGGACTCGTGAAGCGGCTGTTGCCCGCGCCGCTGCGATCGCTGCAGCACGAGATCGAGGAACGGCTCGCGCGCGTCCCGACTTCGCTGAACGAGTACGGCGTCGATCCGTTCGGCTACGAGCCCGCGTTCACCGCGAAGATGCTGCTGCCGATCGCGCTCGTGTACCGGCACTGGCTGCGCGTCGAGACGCACGGCATCGATCGCGTGCCGCAAGGGCGCGTGCTGCTGATCGGCAACCACGCGGGCAACACGTTCGCGTGGGACGCCGCGATGCTCTCGATGGCGATGCTGCTCGACGCGGAGCCGCCGCGCGCCGTGCGCCCGACGCTGCCGTTCTTCGGCTCGTGGATGCACCGCGCGGGATCGATCGTCGGCACGCCGGGCAACTGCGCCCAGCTGCTCGACCGCGGCGAGGCGATCATGGTGTTCCCCGAAGGCGAGCGCGGCTTCGTGAAGACCTACGCGGAGCGCTACCAGCTCCAGCGCTTCGGACTCGGCTTCCTGCGCCTCGCGCTCGAGACCGATACGCCGATCGTGCCGGTCGGGATCGTCGGCGCGGAGGAGCAGTCGCCGGGGCTGCTGCGTTCGCGCACGCTCGGGCGCCTGATCGGTGCGCCGGTCGCCCCGATCACGCTGACGATGCCGTGGCTCGGACTCGCCGGCTTCGTGCCGCTGCCGGTCAAGTTCCGCCTGCGCTTCGGCGCGCCGCTGCGCTTCGAGGGCGACGCGAACGAAGAGGACGCCGAGATCGAGAAGAAGGTCGAGGTGGTCAAGGACGCCATCCGCGGCCTCGTCGCCGAAGGCCTCGCGGCGCGCAAGGGCTGGTTCGCGTAACAGGTTGCTGACAAAGGTCGGACCGAGCCGGGCGCGGAGATTCGGGGCGAGATCGAGGCGCGGAAGCGCAGCCGTAGCAGAGCTACGGCGAGCTCTCGCAACGAAGAGATCGGCCCGAAGGTCCGTGCACGGCGACGGGAGAGCTTTCGTCGGCAGCCTGTTGGATCCGTTGCCACGCGCCGCGCTCGCGGTGCCACCTCCGGGTGATGGCCCGACGTTTCCTCTCGTTCCTGCTGGTTCTCGCTCTCGCCGGCGCCTCGACCGTTGCCGATGCGCTGCCCGTCTCCATTCTCGAGGTCGAGCGTGCGGGTGAAACGGACGCGTCAGCGGCGGCTGGCGAGTTCAGCGACTTCGAATCGATCCGACATTTCGAGGACGGGTTGGGCGGACTCTTCTGGAACGAGGTCGTCAGGATTGGCATGACCGGAGGCGCGGCCGTGGAAGCCGCTCCGGGATATCGGGGCTTCGTGAACTCCGACGAGATCCAGGCAACCGCCGTCGCAAGGGTCGAAGCGAACGCCGTGTCGGGCGGCGCATTTGCACTGGGGTCCGCCGAGGTGCGGCAGCGCATCGTCTTCGAAGCGACGAGGGATGCGATTCTCCGGCTCTCCGGCATCGTCTTCGCGCGCCAGGAGGGCGTCTCGGGCGACGCCGTTTCGATCCTCGAGATCACGTCGCGCGGTGGCGTCGGCGACCCGTCGCCGCTCTTGATCCAGCGTCGCGCCGAACCTGGTGAAGACGAGACCTTCGATCTCGATTTCTCGGTGCGGAGTGGGATGACGTATCAGATCCTCTCGATCGCACGCGCCAGCGCGGACGCTCTGGATCTCGAGCGTTCGTTCTTCTACTCGGGTTTCGTCGTGGAGGTGACCGAGGTGCCCGAGCCCGGGACCGCGACGCTGCTCCTGCTCGGTGCGATCGCGCTCGGCGTGCGCCGCGCGCGCGCCTGAGCGGCGCCGCTACGCGTCCTCTTCGACCGGCAGCACTTCCAGCACGCGACTGCCGTTCGCGACGCGGAAGCGCGCGAACGTGAAGGCCTGCGCGTCGGGGTCGAAGGTGTCGACGCCGCGGAAGTGCACGATGCACTCCTCGGGCGTGACGTCCACCAGCGCGAAGCCCTGGTAGAGCAGATCGATGCCCTTCATGTAGGGCCGGTTCGCGGACTTGAAGAACGTCTCGGCCGCGCGCAGCAGCGACTCGGGCGCCAGCTCGCGCGGATCCGGATCGGCGGTCTGCGAGCCGGTGGTGAAGTCGAACGCGACCGTCGGCGAGTTCGCGTCGTCGAAGTCGGGCTGCAGCTCCGAGGCCAGGAAGAAGTGCGTGTGGCCGCAGGTGAAGACGTTGTTGCGGATGTCGCGGTCCTGCAGGAAGCGCAGCAGCTGGCGGCGCTCGGACTGGTAGTCGTCCCACGCCTCGTTCGAGACGTAGACGCCGACGTTCTGCGCGAGGCGCGGATCGCCCTGCAGCAGGCCCGTGTGATCGTCGAGGTCGAAGACCCGCCAGGGCGTCACGTTGTACGACGAGCCGATCATGCGCCACGCGGCGCGCGAGGCGGTGAGCTGCGTTTCGAACCACGCGCGTTGCGCCGCGCCGAGCGTCGTGCGCGCCGGGTCGAACATCTGCTCGCCGGGCGGAATGCGCGAGTCCTGACCGCCGACGAAGCTGAAGTCGACGTTCTGGGGCACTTCGGGATCGCGGTACTGGCGCGTGTCGAGCATCAACACATCGGCGAGCCGGCCCCACGGAAGGCGCCGGTAGAGGCGGTCGCTGCCGTCGTTCTCGACCGGGAACGCTTCGAACCAGGCGCGCCGTGCGTTCGCGAGCCGCTCGGGCGGCCCGGTGCGATCGACGCCGTTGTAGAACTCGCCGTCGTCCCAGGTCGCGACCAGCGGCACCGCCGCCTGCAGGTCCTGCAGCAGCGGATTGCTGCGGAAGCGCCGGTAGACGCCGCGATAGTCGTCGAGCGTGAGCGTGCCGCCGTCGCTCACGTACACGTAGTCGCCCAGGTGCATCAGGAAGTCGGGCGCGTCCTGCGCGATCGCGCGGTGCGTGACGTAGAGGCTCTCGAGCCCGTCGACGCCGATGATGCCGCGCTGCTGGCAGCTCGCGAACGCGTAGCGGAGGCGGTCGGGCGTCGCGCTCGGACGCGGCGCGGTGCGCAGCCGGCCGGCGCGCGAGTCGAGTCCGTAGGCGGTGAACCAGCCACGCGACCGCGACCTCGCCGGCGTCGTCGGGCGGCGCCACGCGCGCCCAGATCACCGCGCCGTCGGGCTGCGGATCGCCCGCGATCAGCCCGTCCGGGAACGCCTCGGCCGGCGCGGCCGGTGCCGCGGCGGCGCGCGGTCGCCCGCCGAAAGCGCGCTGCGCGGGACCGAGCGCCGCAGCGAGCAATCCCCCGGCACCCGCGGCGGTGAGCGAGCGCAGGAACTCCCGGCGCGGGATCCCGCGCGGGCGCGGCGGTGTGTCGATGCGGCGGTAGTGACCCATCAGGAACGAAGTTGCCGCGCGCGCGTGCGCGTGGCAGGCCCGTCTCGACGGACTCCGCTCGCCTCCGGCTCGCTGCGCGCTCCGCTTGCCCGATGGACTTCGCTCGCCTCCGGCTCGCTGCGCGCTGCGCTTGCCCGATGGACTTCGCTCGCCTCCGGCTCGCTGCGCGCTCCGCTTGCGGTCACCGCCGCACCGGCAGGAACTGCGAGAACACCGGCACCAGATCCGGGCCCTGCCGGATCGTGTGGCCGCCATCGACCGCGATCGACTGGCCGGTGATCCAGCCGGACTCGTCCGAGAGCAGGAACGCGACGAGGTTGGCGACGTCTTCGGGCGTGCCGAGCCGGGCGATCGGCATGCGGCGCAGGTATTCGTCCACCACCGCCGGGTTGTTCACCATCACGCCGGTCAGCTCCGTCGGCACGAGGCTCGGCATCACCGCGTTGACGCGGATGCCGTGCTCGCCGAGGTCGTCGGCGGCGCACGCGGTCAGCATGTTCACGCCGGCCTTCGACGCGCAGTACGCGCTCATCCAGCGGTGCGTCAGCGCGCCCGCGATCGACGAGACGTTGACGATCGCGCCGCCGCCGGCGCGCTGCATCGCGATCGCCTCGGCGCGCAGCGAGCGGTAGACGCCGGTCAGGTTCGTGTCGATCAGCGCCTGGAACTCGGGCACCGGTCCATTCAGCACGCTGCCGACGTTGCCGGTGCCAGCCGCGTTGACCGCGAGCCGCAGCGGTCCCTGCCGCTCCGCCGCGACGACCGCGGCTTCGACGTCGGCGTCGCTGGTGACGTCGCAGCGCACGATCGCGGTGCCGCCGCCGAGTTCCGCCGCAGCCTTCGCTAGCACGTCCTCGCGACGCCCGGCGATGGTGACGCGCGCGCCGCCCGCGACGAGCGCCCGCGCGCAGGCGAGTCCGATCCCGGTGCCGCCGCCGGTCACGAGCGCAGCGCGTCCGTCGAAGCGTACGGCGCTCATCGATCGGCCTTGCGCGCGAGATCGAGCGAGACGGAGTTGATGCAGAAGCGCGTGCCGGTCGGCGCCGGGCCATCCGGAAACACGTGCCCGAGGTGCGCATCGCAGCGCGCGCACAGCGCCTCGGTGCGGACCATGCCGTGGCTGCGATCGACTTCGGTGCGCACGCGGCCCGCGTCGATCGCGCGCGTGAAGCTCGGCCAGCCGGTGCCCGAGTCGAACTTGTCGCCGGCGTCGAAGAGTTCGGCGCCGCAGCTGCCGCAGCGATAGACGCCGTCGTCGTGGCAGTTCCAGTAGGCGCCCGTGAACGCGCGCTCGGTTCCCTTGCGCCGCATCACCTCGTACTGCTCGGGCGTGAGCGTCGCGCGCCACTCCGCGTCCGTCTTCTCGATCTTCTCGCGCATCGGATGCCGACCTCCTGCGTGCGCGCGGAGGTTAGTCCGATGGCAGCGAACGGGGCAGGGCGGTATTCATCGCTTCGCTTTGGACCGGATCGCCCGACTCGTGACGCGCCATCCGCGCTGGATCGTCGGCGCGGTGCTCGCCGTCACGCTGCTCTTCGTGTCCGAGCTGCGCCATCTGCGGCTCGAAGTGCGGCTCTCGGACGAAGTCCCGGCCGGTCATCCGTACACGCTCATCGACGACCGTCTCGGCGAGCGCCTCGGGCTGCGCCAGACCGCCATCGTCGCGCTCGGCGTGCGCGAAGGCAGCGTGATCGATCCCGCCCCGCTCGCGAAGATCCGTCGCATCACGGAGGGGCTGGCGTCGGTCCCGGGCCTCGTGCCCGGCAGCGTGCTCTCGCTGACCGCGTCCAACGTGAAGGCGGTGACGGCCGAGGGCGACGCGGTCCGCGTCGAGACGCTGGTGCCGGCCGAAGTGCCGCGCGATCCCGCGGAGCTCGCGGCACTGCGCGAGCGGATCCTCTCGTATCCGATGTACGTCGGGACGATCGTCACGGCCGACGCGCGCGGCGCGATGATCCTCGCCGACTTCGAGAACGACGCGGCGACCGAGCCGATCACCGAAGCGATCGAGGCGCTCGCCGCGCGCGAGCGCGACGCGGACACCACGATCTGGGTCGGCGGCCAACCGCCCGCGCTGGCGGCGCTCAACGGCGCGACGCGCGGCATCGTGCCGCTGGTCGCACTCGCGCTGCTGGTGATCGCGCTCGTGCACTACGAGGCGTTCCGCACCTTGCAGGCGGTCTTCCTGCCGCTCGTCACGGCGGCGCTCTCGGTCGTGTGGGCGATGGGCATCACGGCCGCGCTCGGCTTCAGCCTGACGCCGTGGACCGCGATCACGGCGGTGCTCGTGCTCTCGGTCGCCGCGGGTCACGCCGTGCAGATCCTGAAGCGCTACTACGAGTCCTATCACGAGCTCGGCGACAACCGCGCCGCGGTGGCGGCGTCGATCCGCAAGATCGGGCCCGTGATGGCGATCGCGTGCGGCATCGCCGCCGCCGGCTTCGGTTCGCTCGCGACGTTCGGGATTCCCGCGGTGCGCGACTTCGGCCTGATGGCGGCGTTCGGGATCCTCTCGACGCTGGTGCTCGAGCTGACCTTCATTCCCGCCGTGCGTGCGTTGCTGCGCGCGCCGCGCTCGGCGGAGGCGCTCGCCGAACGCAGCCACCGGCGTCTCGATCGCGCCATCGACGCGCTCACCCACGCCGTGCTCGCGCAGCCGCGGCGGGTGCTCGCCGGGGCGGTCGTGTTCGTCGCCGCGATGACGCTCGGGACGCTGCGCATCGAGGTCAACAGCGCCTTCCGCTCCTGGTTCGACGACGACGCGCCGGTGATCGCCGCCGACAACGCGATCCGCGCGGACTTCACCGGCACCTCGACGATCCGCATCCTGATCGAGGGCGACGCGCCCGACGCGCTGCTCGATCCGCAGGTCGTGCGCGGCATGGCGGCGCTCGAGCAACGGCTGCGCGCCGAGCCCGCGATCACCGGCGTGCTCTCGCTCGCCGACCACGTGCAGGTGATGCACCGCGCGCTCGGCGACGGGACGCTCGGCATTCCGGACAGCCGCGAGGCGATCGAGCAGTACCTGCTGCTCTTCGAGCCGGGCGATCTGTCGCGCGTGCTCTCGTCCGACCGCCGCACCGGCGCAGTGCACGCGCTCTCGCGCAAGGACCGCGTCGCGTGGGTCGAGGCGCTCTTCGCGGATCTGCGCGTCGTCGCCGCGAACCACTTCCCGAAGGACGTGCGCGTCGAGATCGGCGGCGGCGAGCTCGGGCAGGCCGCCGCGAACAACTCGACCGTGGTGCGCCACAAGCTCGAGAACATGCTCCAGATCGCGAGCATCATCTTCGTGCTCTCGTCGCTGGTGTTCCGCTCCCTCGCCGCGGGCTTCCTGGTGCTGGCGCCGCTCGTGTGCGCCGCGCTCGTGAACCTCGGCACGATGGGCTGGATCGGGAGCTGGCTCTCGTTCGCGACGGCCAGCTACACGGCGATGGGCGTCTCGCTCGGCGCCGACTTCGCGATCTACCTGCTCTTCCGCCTGCGCGAGGAGGTGCGGGCCGGACAGCCGCTCGAAGCGGCGGTCGTCGGCGCCATGCGCACCTCCGGCCGCGCGATCTTCTTCGTCGCGTCGGCGATCGCCGCGGGCAACGCGACGCTGCTCGCCAGCGACTTCGCCTTGTGGCGCCAGCTCGGCGGCTACGTCGCGCTGATGATGACGACCAGCTCGCTCGCGACGCTGGCGGTGATCCCGGCGCTCGTGCTGCTCACGCGGCCGCGCTTCCTCGCGAAATCGGGCGCGGAGGAAGCCCGCGACTGAGCGCGTTCACCAGGTGTCGACGTTGCGGCGCTTCTTGCCCGTGCGCGGCGCCGGCGGCGGGGCGGCGCGCAGCGCGGCGACGATGCGCGCGCGCGAGTCGGCGGGATCGATGACGTCGTCGATCTCGAAGTAGGTCGCGAACGAGAGCGCCTTCCCCTGCTCGTAGGCGGCGGCCACCATCTTGTCGAAGAGCGCCTTTCGCTGCGCGGGATCTTCGAGGGCCGCCAGCTCCTTGCGGAAGCCGAGCTTGACCGCGCCTTCGAGTCCCATGCCGCCGAACTCGCCGGTCGGCCACGCCACGGTGAAGAGCGGCGCCTTGAACGAGCCGCCCGCCATCGCCTGCGCGCCGAGCCCGTAGCCCTTGCGCAGGATGATCGTGAAGAACGGCACGCTGAGATTCGCGCCGGTCACGAAGAGCCGCGCGCAGTGGCGCACGAGCGCCGTCTTCTCGACCTCGGGTCCGACCATCATGCCCGGTGTGTCGCACAGGAAGAGCACGGGCAGGTCGAACGCGTCGCAGAGCTGCAGGAAGCGCGCCGCCTTGTCGGCGCCGTCGCTGTCGATCGCGCCGGCGAGGTGCATGGGATCGTTCGCGACGATGCCGAGCGGGCGGCCTTCGACGCGCGCGAGCGCCGTCACCATGCCGGCGCCGAAGCCGCGCCGCAGCTCGAGCACCGAGTCCGTGTCGGCGAGTCCTTCGATCGCACGCCGCACGGCGTAGACGCGCAGTCGGTTCTCGGGGACGACGTCGCGCAGCAGGCGCTGATCCGCACAACTCCACTCCGCGAGCGGTCCCTGGAAGTACGCGAGATATTGCTTCGCCACGCGCACGGCCTCGGCCTCGTCTTCGACCGCGACGTCGACGACGCCGTTCGCCGTCTGCACGGACATCGGTCCGACCTCGTCGGGGTGGAACACGCCGAGGCCGCCGCCTTCGATCATCGCGGGGCCGCCCATACCGATCGACGAGTTCGCCGTCGCGATCACGACGTCGCAGCAGCCGAGCAGCGCGGCGTTGCCCGCGAAGCAGCGCCCGGAGTTGATCCCGACCAGCGGCACCAGGCCCGAGAGCCGGCCGAAGTCGTGGAACGCCCAGCAGTCGAGTCCCGCGGCGCTGCTCGAATCGGTGTCGCCGGGCCGGCCGCCACCGCCTTCGGTGAAGAACACGACCGGCAGCCGCAGCTCCGCGGCCAGCTCGAACATGCGGTCCTTCTTGCGGTGGTTCTGCAGGCCCTGGGTACCGGCCATCACCGTGTAGTCGTAGGCCAGTACGACGCACTGGCTCGCGCGCTCGCCGAAGCGATCGCCGTTCACGCGGCCGATGCCCGCGACGAGACCGTCGGCCTGCGTGCGCTCGATCAGCTCCGACACCGGCCGGCGGCGGCGCTGCGCCGCGATCGCGAGGCCGCCGTACTCGACGAACGATCCCGGATCGCAAAGGTCGTCCACGTTCTCGCGTGCCGTGCGCTGAAGCGTCTTGCGGCGCCGTTCGACGGCTTCGGGCCGCGCGGCGTCGAGCAGGAGCGCCTGGCGTCGCTGCACCTCGGCGAGATCGGGGCGCACGGCGCCCGGCTCCGCGTGCTGCATTCCGGCGCTGCCGCCCGCGTCTGCGACCGCGCGCTCTTCGAGCAGTACGAACGGATGCGCTTCGTAGACGGCGTCGCCGATGGCGACTGCGACGCGTTCCACGCGTCCGCCGACGGGCGCGTCGATCACGTGCTCCATCTTCATCGCTTCCATCACGACGAGCGGCGCACCCGCCGCGACCAGTTCCCCCGCACGCGCTTCGATTGCAACCACGGTGCCCTGCATCGGCGCTCGCACCCAGGTGAATCCGGGCGGCGCCGTCTCGGCGTCGCGCATGGCGGCCGACGTCGCGATCTCGCTCTTGCCGTGTGCGAGCACGGCCAGCGGATCGCGCGCGTCGATGCGCGCGCCCGCACGCGCGGCATCCGGTACGGCGGCGTGCGTCTGCGCGAGATCCTGC
>JALOQG010000004.1 GCA_025453505.1 Myxococcota bacterium
GAGCAGCCCGTGCACACGCCCGGCACGTCCTCGAGGAACCAGACGCGGATCTTGAAGCGGAAGTCCTTCGTCGTCAGCGCGCCGACCGGGCAGATGTCCGCGACGTTCATCGAGTAGTCGTTCGAGAGCGGCATCTCGGGGAACGTCTCGATCACCGAGCGGTCGCCGCGCGAGAAGACCGAGAGTTCGCCCGTGCCCGGCACTTCGCGGCAGAAGCGCACGCAGCGCCGGCACAGGATGCAGCGTTCCTGGTCGAACACGATCGTCGGGCCGAGGTCCACGCGCTTCTTCAGCGCGCGACGCGGTTCCTCGGTGCGCGCGTGCTGCTGTCCGTACTCGAAGGCGTAGTCCTGCAGCTTGCACTCGCCGGCCTGATCGCAGATCGGGCAGTCGAGCGGGTGGTTGACGAGCAACAGTTCCATCACGCCCTCGCGCGCCCGTTCGACGCGCTCGCCCTGCGTGTGGATCTTCATGCCTTCGGCGATCACCGTGTTGCACGCGATCTGGAGCTTCGGAATGCCCTCGATCTCGACCTGGCAGAGCCGGCAGGAGCCGTCGATGGTGAGCTTCGGATGCCAGCAGTAGTGCGGGATGTCGACGCCGTTCATCAGCACGCCGAGATCGTCGAGCGCCTGGAGGATCGTGCGACCCTCGGCGACCTCGTACTCGACGCCGTCTACGTGGATCCGTGCCATCAGAGTTGGAAGCTCTCGGGGAACGGGCACTTGCCGTGCTCGATGTGGGCCTCGAAGTCCTCGCGGAAGTGGCGCAGGAGACCCTGCACCGGCCAGGCCGCGGCGTCCGCGAACGCGCAGATCGTCTGGCCTTCCATCTTGGCCGCGACGTCGAGCAGGATGTCGAGATCGCCCTTCGATCCGGCGCCGCGCTCGATGCGCTGCACGATCTTGTTCATCCAGCCGGTCCCCTCGCGGCACTGCGTGCACTGGCCACACGATTCGTCGCGGAAGAAGTAGGTGACGACGCACGCGACGCGCACCATGCAGACGCTGTCGTCGAGCACCATCACGCCGCCCGTGCCGAGCATCGTCTTGCGCTCGCGCAGGAACTCGTTCGCCATCGGCACGTCGAGCTGCGACACCGGCAGGATCGGCATCGACATGCCGCCCGGGATCACGCCCTTCACCTTGCGGCCGGGCAGCGGGCCGCCGGCATGGTCGAACACGATCGTGTCGAGGCGGGTGCCGAGCGGCAGCTCGTAGAGACCGGGACGCTGCACGAGACCCGAGACGCCGAAGATCGTCGTGCCCGGGCTCTTCTCGGTGCCGAAGCCGCGGAACCAGGCGGCGCCCTTGTTCAGGATGTGCGGCACGTGCGAGAACGTCTCGACGTTGTTCACGGTCGTCGGCATGCCGAAGGCGCCGTACTGGGCCGGGAACGGCGGCTTCTTGCGCGGCTGGCCCTTCTTGCCCTCGAGCGACTCGAGCAGCCCCGTCTCCTCGCCGCAGATGTAGGCGCCGGCGCCGCGCGTCACGACCACGTCGTGCGCGAAGCCGCTGCCCATGCAATCGGCGCCGAGGATCCCCGCCGCGCGCGCCTCGTCGATCGCACGTTCGAGTACGTCGGCGGGGTGCGCGTACTCGCCGCGCACGTAGACGAAGGTCTTCGCCGCGCCCGTCGCCTTCGCGCCGATCAGGATGCCCTCGAGCATCTGATGCGGCGCGCGCTCGAGCAGCAGGCGGTCCTTGAACGAACCGGGCTCCGACTCGTCGGCGTTGCAGACCAGGTACTTCGGCTTGTCGGTTCCCTTCGGCATGAAGCTCCACTTCATGCCGGTGCCGAAGCCCGCGCCGCCGCGTCCCTGCAGGCCCGCGTCCTTCACCAGGTTGACGATCTCGTCGGGCGACATCCCGGTGAGTGCGCGCTTCGCGGCCTCGTAGCCGCCGCGCGCGCGATAGCCGTCGAGCGTGGCGTAGGCGTCGTCGCCGGTGTGTTCGGTCAGATAGCCGGTGACGAAGGGGGCCTTCTGCACGACGCCGCTACTTCAGCTCGTCGAGCAGGCGCTTGGCCGTCTCGACGTCGAGGTTCTCGTGGTACGTCTCGCCGATGCGCAGCATCGGCGCCCAGGCGCAGGCGCCCAGGCACTCTTCGTGGCCGAGCGTGATGCGGCCGTCCTTCGTCGTCTCGCCGGCCTCGATGCCGAGGTGCTGCTCGATCGCGTGGACGAGATCGCGCCCGCCGCGCAGCGAGCACGGCAGGTTGGTGCAGACGTACACGTGATGCCGGCCCTGCGGCCGGTCGTAGAACATGTTGTAGAAGGTCACGACCTCGAGGACTTCGATCGGCTGGATCTCGAAGATCGCGGCGAGCTCGCGGGCGGTCTCGGGCGCGATCCAGCCCTTCTCCTTCTGCACCAGGTGCAGGGCGGGCAGGAGCGCCCCGCGGCGCTGCGGGTACTTCTGGATCTGGGCGTCGATCGCGGCGCGCGTCTCGGCGGAGATCACCATTCGAGCGCGCCCTTCATCCACACGTAGGCGAGGCCGCCGGAGAGCACGATGATGAAGGTCAGCATCTCGACGAAGCCGAACCAGCCGAGTTGGGTGAAGAGCGCGCCCCACGGGTAGAGGAACACCGCCTCGACGTCGAAGAGCACGAAGAGCATCGCGACCAGGTAGAACTTCACCGAGAAGCGTTGGTGCGGAGAGACGATCGGGCGCTCGCCGCACTCGAACGGCTCGTTCTTCTCCGCGAACGAGCGCTTCGGGCCGACGAGCAGATGGATGCCGAGCAGCGCGCAAGCGAGCACGGTGGCGACGAGCAGGATCACCACGGCGCCCGTGTACTCGGCGAGCATCAGCCCCTCCTCCGCCGCCGGCCATCGCTGGAAAAGCTCGAGAACGAGAAGTCCGAGAATGGCCCGAAAACGTTGGATTTCCGGGCGGAAAGCGGCGCGGAACCTAGCCGCGCGCCTATCCCCGTTCAAGACCACGCGCGAAGTCTGGGCCAGGCCTCGAACGCCGACTTGGTGATACAGTGCGCGACATGGCGGTGCGCGTAGCCGTGCTCGGCGCCGGCAGCTTCGGTAGCTGCCTCGCGATCTTGTGTGCGGATCGCGGCCACGACGTCACGCTCTGGGCACGCGACGCGGGACTCGTCGATTCGATCGCGCGCGAGCGGCGCAACCCGCGATTCCTGAAAGAGATCGAGTTCCCCGCGACGATCCGCCCGACGACGGATCTGGACACAGCGCTGGCGGATCGCGAGATGGTGATCGTCGCCGTGCCGAGTCACGCGGTGCGCGACGTCATGACCCGCGCCGGCTCGCTGCTGCACGGCGAAGCCCTCGTCGTCTCGGCCGTGAAGGGCATCGAGATGGACACGGGCAAGACGATGGACGAGGTGATCGCCGAGTCCCTGCCCGCCGCGTTTGCGCCGCGCGTCGTGGTGATCTCCGGACCGTCGTTCGCGAAAGAGGTGGCACAGCACATGCCGACCGTGGTGACGGTCGCCTGCCGCGAAGAGGCCTACGCGATCGCCGTCCAGTCCCATCTCTCGAGTCCGTGGTTCCGCTGCTACTCGGAGACGGACGTGCTCGGCGTCGAGATCGGGGGCGCGCTCAAGAACGTGATCGCGATCGCGGTCGGCATCTCCGACGGCCTCGGTCTCGGCCTCAACGCACGCGCCGCCACGATGACCCGCGGGCTCGCCGAGATCACCCGGCTCGGTGTCCGTATGGGCGCGAATCCGTTGACGTTCCTCGGCCTCGCCGGAATGGGCGACCTGGTTCTCACATGTACCGGCGACCTGTCGCGCAACCGGCGCGTCGGCCTCGCGCTGGGACAGGGCCGTAAGCTCGCCGACATCCTCGAGGAATTGGGAGAGGTCGCCGAGGGAGTCCGCACGACCTACGCCGCCTGTCAGTTGGCCGAGCGGCTCGGGGTCGAGCTGCCGATCGCGCAGGGTGTGAAGCTGCTGCTCGAGGGTGCGGTGGATCCGCGTCAGGGCGTGACCCAGCTCCTGACCCGCCAGCTCCGGGGCGAGCGCGACTGGAACTATCCCGCCCGCTAAATTGAAACTCGTTTTCAATTCAGCGGAGGCCGGCGTTGCGGTTCCTGCTCCTCGTGTTCTCTTTCGTCGCGGCCCTCGCCGTCCATGGATCGACGCCCGCGGCCGCCGCGAGCGACCCCGAGGAGCACGCCCGCCGGGCGATCCACCTGCTCGCCTACGTCGCCGCCGACTACCCGGTCGCCGTGCAGGACGGCCGCGTCGTCAGCGAGCTCGAGTACCAGGAGCAGCTCGACTTCGCGGCTGCGGTACGCGAGCAGCTCGGCGCGCTCGGCGTCGGCGACGACGACCCGCTGCTCGTCGCGCTCGGGCGCTTCGACGCAGACCTGCGCGCGCGCGCGCCCGCCGACACGATCGCGGTACAGGCCAACGCGATCGCCGCGGACGTGCGGGAACGCTTCCGCGTACGCGCGCTGCCGGCGCGCACGCCGGATCTCGCGAAGGGCGCCGCGATCTACGCGACGGCGTGCGCATCGTGCCACGGCCCGGAAGGCGCCGGCGACGGCGCGTCCGGCCGCGGCCTCGATCCGGCGCCGTCCAGCTTCCGCGACGCCGAGCGCGCGGGCGCGCTCTCGCCCTTCGCCCTCTTCAGCACCATCACGTACGGGATCACCGGCACCGGCATGAACGGCTTCGAAGCGACGCTCGACGACGCGGCGCGCTGGGATCTCGCGTACTACGTCGGATCGCTCGGCTTCACGCCCGAAGAGATCGAGCGCGGCGCCGCGCTGCTCGCGAAGACGTCGGCGGCACGCGTTCCCGATCTCGCGCGTCTCTCGCATCATTCGGCGGCGGAACTCGCGCTCGCCGATCCGGACGCTGCGCCGCTCGTCGCGCATCTGCGCGCGAACCCCGCCGCGCTGCGCACCGGCGAACTGCCGCTCGAGATCGCGCGCGCGCGCCTTGCCGATTCGCTCGACGCGTTCCAGCGAGGCGACGCGGCGCGCGCGATCGAACTCGCCACCTCGTCCTACCTCGACGGCTTCGAACACGTCGAGCCGGCGCTGAACGCGGTCGACGCTCCGCTGCGCACCGAGATCGAGGGCGAATACGTCCGCTATCGCGCGGCGCTGCGTTCGGGAAGCGCACCCGCGGAGATCGCCGCGATCCAGCGCTCGCTGGCGGAGCGGATCGCGACGGCCGACTCGAAGCTCGCGAAGGGAGGCATCGGCGCGACGGCGGTGTTCGCCGGCGCGCTGACGATCCTCGCACGCGAAGGTCTCGAAGCCGTGCTGCTCGTCGTCGCGATCCTCGGCGTGCTCGGACGCGCGGGCCGCAGCGACGCGGCGCGCTTCGTCCACGCGGGCTGGATCGCAGCGCTCGTCGCGGGCGCGGCGACCTGGTGGATCGCGTCGTACGTCGTCGCGATGAGCGGCGCGAGCCGCGAAGTGATCGAAGGCGTCTCCGCGCTGCTCGCGACCGCCGTGCTCTTCTACATCAGCTACTGGCTGCTCTCGAAGACCGAGGCCGCGCGCTGGCAGGCTTTTCTCGACGACCGCTTCAAGGCCGCGCTCTCGCGTGGATCGCTCGGCCTGCTGGCGGGACTGACCTTCGTCGCGGTGTATCGCGAGGTCTTCGAGACGGTGCTCTTCTTCCAGGCGCTCGCCGCGCAGGCCGGCCCGGAGGGCCGCAGCGCTCTCGTCGCCGGCATGGGCGCCGGCGTCGTGCTGCTGGTGGTGCTCGCCCTGAGCATCTTCCGGCTGGGCCAGCGGCTTCCGATGCGGCGCTTCTTCGCGGCCTCCTCGGTGCTTCTCTACGGGCTCGCCGTGGTGCTCGCCGGCCACGGGATCGCGGCGCTCCAGGAGGCGGGCTGGATCCCCGCGACGCCCGCGTCATTCTTCCGCTTCGAATGGCTCGGCATCTATCCCACGTGGCAGGGACTCGCGCTGCAGGCGGCGTTGCTCGTCGCGGCGCTCGCCGCCCTTCCGATGTTGGCGGGTGGTCTCCAGAAGGAACCGCGCCGAGCTTGATGCGTCCGCGGAGGATCTCCCGATGAAGGCTTCCCGAACCGGCGCGCGCAGCGCGGTGCTGCTGACGCTGCTCGCGAGCGTCGTGCTCGCCAGCGGCTGCATGACCCGGACGATCCGCACGCCGGTCTTCGAGGAGAACTTCACGGAGGTCTTCCTCCGCCACGAAGCGCGCGGCGGCAAGGCCGTCGATCGCGGCTACTCGCATCCGGCGACGATCGCGCCCGTGCGCATCACCAACATGCTCGCGCGCATCGAAGTGCGGAAGGAAGAGGAGAAGGACCGGCAGCCCGCCATCGGCACCGAGCTTCTCTATCCGATCGGCGAAGGGATCTCGCGCGCGCTCGCGAAGGCGGACTCGTCGCAGGTCGTGGTCGCGATGGCGCGAGAGCGCAAGCGGTCGATGGGAATCTTCACGCAGGACTACCTCACCAGCCTGGTCGCCTGGGTGGACGGCGACAAGATCTTCCTGAAGCTCGGCAGCCTCGAGGCGCCGCTCTCGAAGAACCCGAACGACAAGGTGCCCGAGCCGGAGATCGACAAGACCGTCGGCAAGAACCGCATCGTGCCGAGCGAGGGACTCGTCGCCGAGGGTCCGCAAGTGGTCTCCGCAAACTGGCGCGATCCCATCTTCAAGGACACCGGCGTATTGCACGTGCGCGCGGGCGGCCAAGTCGTGCGCCGCACGGTCTTGATGGGCAGCGGCGGCGAGGGCGAGATTGCACCCGAGCCGCAGTCGGGCGCGCCGGCGCCGCCCGAGGGCCTCTCCTCCTCGGCGTTGCGCGCGCTCGCCGATCTCGAAGACGCGCGTCGCCGCGGCGAGGTCACCGAGTCCGACTACCAGTCGAAGCGTCGCCAGATTCTTGCCGGCGATCTGCCGGCCGCCCCGGTGGGCACGCCCGCGCCCTGATCGCAGCGGGCCAAAGCCTCGATCGTCGCGTAACCTGCCGGGCTTCCCGGGTACCCACCTCTGGGCTCGGGCGGCGACGCCCGTCCGCCTTTCGCTGCCCGAGGTACTCCGATGACGATCCTGCTCGAGATCTTCGCCATCGCGCTCTTCGCGCTCGCCGTCTCGCGCGTCGCACCGGAACCGTGGCGCGGCCGCGTCCTCAACTTGCTGAAGGCGTGGGTCACGGTGCGCGCATTCTGGCTGCTGCTCGATCACCAGGTGAAGGTCGATCCCGCGCAGCTCGACGCGTTGCACCTGACGGGCAAGGTTCCCGCGGACACCACGCACATCGCGGCGTGGCGGCTGATCGCGGCGCAGATCGGACTCATCGAGGCGCGCACGTTCTGGACCTTCGTGCTCGCCTCCGCCGGCATCAAGTTCGTCGGCATCCTCGCTTCGATGTACCGCTGGCTCGTGCTGCTGCGCGGGCAGGGCATCGAGTTCCCGTTCCGTCACATCTTCGGGTCGTTCCTGATCGGGCGCTTCATCGGCACCTTCCTGCCGAGCACCGCGGGCCTCGACGGCTACAAGCTCTACGACGCCGCGCGTTTCTCGGGCCGATCCGTCGAGGTGACGGCGACCACCGCGATCGAGAAGGTGCTCGGCGTCTTCGGCATCTTCCTCTCGTTCCTCGTCGCGCTGCCCTTCGGCATCAAGATCTTCGGCGAGCAGGGGCCGCTCGTGGCCGCGATCACGGTGCCGCTCTCGCTCGGTCTGATCGGCGCGCTGCTCGTCGTGCTCTGGTTCCCCGGTCTGGTGCAGTGGCTGCTCACGCACCTGCCGATTCCCGGCAAGGCGCGCCTCGAAGGCGTCGTGATGCGGATCTCGTCTGCCGCGGCCGCGTATCGCGACAAGAAGTCGCTCGTGCTGCTGGCGCTCGGGCTCTCGTTCGTCGTGCACTTCACGACCGCGGCGATGTACTACTTCACCGCGCTCGCGATCGGCGCGCAGGGCGCCGAGTTCTGGCCGATCGCGTTCGGCTCGTCGATCCAGATCTTCGCGACCGTCGTGTCGCCGTTCACGATCGCGGGCGCCGGCATCCGCGAAGCGGCGCAGTACGTGCTGCTCTCGAACCAGATCGGCGCGGCTGCGGCGATCGTGTCCGCCGCGCTCGGCTTCTGGGCCGCCGAGGCGCTGACGCTGGCGGGCGGCGTGTTCTGGTGGATCCGTCCGTCGAACTACCGCCCCGCGTGGTGCCGCGTCGACGGCGTGCAGGTGGACTACGACGAAGCCGCGCGCGCCGCGGTGTCGCTCGAGACGGAAGAGGACCGCCGCCGCCATGCCGCGCGTGCGCCGGCGGACGTTCCCGCGATCGGCGCGCGCATCCGCAGCGCGGCGAGCGCCGGTCTCGGCGCCGGCGTGATCGCAGGCCTGCTGATCGGCATCGTCGAAACCTTCGTGATCGCACGCGAGGGCCTCGGTGGCGAGGCGCAGGTGCTGTGGTTCGGTCCGCTCGCATACGCGCTCGTGCTCGGGCTCGGCGGACTCGCCGGCGGTGTGGCGCTCGGCCTGCTCCCGATGGAGCGCCGCGAGATTCGCGGCTGGACGGCGAGTCTCGCGTGGATCGCGCTCGGCGTCGGGCCCGCGCTCGTCATCACGCTCTTCCGCCTGCGCCGCGACGTGTTCCATGAACAGATGCCGCCGGTCCCCGTGCTGGCCGGCGTGCTCGGCGTCGCCGCGCTGCTCGTGCTCCTGCTCTTCTTCGTCGGACCGCGCCTCTTCTCGGGCGCGCTCGGCCGCGTGATGGGCGCCGTTCCGGCGCTCGGACTGGCGTTGCTCGTCATCGGGGGCGGCGCGATCGCGAGTCGTGCGCTGGTGCCGACGCCCGCCGCTCCGGCGACGCCGCCCGCCGCACCCGCCGCGCTCGCGGACAAGCCGAACGTGCTTCTGATCGTGATCGACACGCTGCGCGCCGACGCGCTCTCGTGTTACGGCGGCGACGTCGAGGCGAAGGCGATCTGCGGCGTCGCGGAGGACGGCGGCACGGTGTTCACCGGCATGGCGCACGCTTCGTGGACGAAGCCGTCGTTCGCATCGCTGCTGACCTCGACGCTGCCGTCCACCCACAATGCGATGTCGAAGACGGCGACGCTGCCGCAGGATCTCGATCTCGTGTCCGAGGTGCTCCAGCGGCACGGCTACGCGACCGGAGGCATCGTCGCGAACATCAATCTCGCGCCGAGCTTCGGCTTCGAGCAGGGCTACGACGAGTACCGCTACCTCGCGCCCGACTATCTCTTCGGCGCGCAGGAGTCGTCCTCGAAGCTGATCGCGTACCAGATCGGCCGCAAGGTCGGGCTCAAGCTCAAGGGCGGGCATCGCGTCGAGGACTACTACCAGCCGGCGCCGGTCGTGAACGAGATCGCGACCGAGTGGCTCGACCGCCACAAGGACGCGCGCTGGTTCCTGCTGCTCCACTACATGGACCCGCACGATCCGTACTTCGCGCACCCGCACACGGGCGAAGCGGTGGCGCGCGTCGAGGCGGAGCACCCGGATCCGTCGAAGGCGCAGCGCATGCGCGAGCTCTACGACGGCGAGATCGCGTTCACCGACGAGCACATCGCGAAGATCGAGCAGCACCTGAAGCAGCTCGGCCTCTGGGACGAGACGCTGATCGTCATCACCGCCGACCACGGCGAGGAGTTCCTCGAGCATGGCGGCTGGTGGCACGGCAAGACGCTTTACGAGGAGCAGATCGCGGTGCCGCTGCTGGTGAAGTGGCCGAAGAATCAGGTCGTCGCGCCCCCGCGCGCCGACGACCATCCGGCACGTCACAAGGACGTCGTGCCGACGATCCTCGCGCGCGCCGGCGCGCCGATCCCTCCGGCGATGCAGGGCCGCGACCTCGCCGTCCCGTTCGCCGAGCGCAGCGACGCGGAGCGCATGCACTACGCCGAGGAGGACCACGAGGGCAACGTGCTGCGCGCGATCCGCACGAAGGAGTGGAAGCTGATCGAGGCCAACGAGGGCAACCCCCGCGGCCTCGCGCCCGTCGAGCTCTTCGCGATCGACCGCGATCGCGGCGAGAAGCAGAACGTCGCGGACACGGAGCCGGCGGTCACCGCCGAGATGCGAGAGCACGCCGACGCGCAGGGCCAGCTCGCCGCCAGCCAGGCCGTCGAGCAGGGAGAGCAGGCGAAGCTCACCCGGGAAGAGTGCGAGAAGCTCCGCGTGCTCGGCTACGTCGAGGACTGCGACTCGGTGAACTGAAGCGCGCGCCGCGGATGGCCTCGCCGCGGCCGCGCGTCATTCGATCCGGTACACGCGTCCCGTGTTGAGCTGCGAGACGTAGAGCTCGCCCGTCCCACCCTCGGTGATCGCGACGACGCCGAAGCCGAAGCCGCCCGGCAGCAGCGATCCCGTGATGTCGGCGCGCTGGCCGTCCACCAGCGTCCACACGCGGCCGCTGCAGAAGTCCGAGAAGACGTAGGCGCCCGACAGGAAGGCCGCATCGCCACGCGAGACGACGCCACCGGTGATCGAGCAACCGTCGGCATGCGTGTATTCGTAGACGGGGAACGTGTAGCGGGACGGGGTCTCCGGGTCGTCGCAAGGGTGTTCGGCATCTGGCTCGAGGCAGGTCGTGCCTTCGTGCGTCGGCCAGCCGTAGTCGCGGCCGCCGCTGCTGCCCGCTTCCTCGAAGTCGATCTCTTCGCGTCCCGCGGCGCCGACGTCGCCGATCCACAGATCGCCGGTCACGCGATCGAAGGAGAAGCGGAAGGGATTGCGGAAGCCGAAGGCCCAGATCTCGTCGCGCACGCCGTCGTCGCCGGCGAACGGATTGTTCGAGGGGACGGCATATTCGCTCGTGGCGCCGCCCGAGACGTCGAGGCGCAGCATCTTGCCGAGCAGCGAGTCCGGATCTCGCGCGCTCGGGCGATCGTCGCCGTCGCCGAGACCGACGTAGAGGAAGCCGTCGATCGGCGAGAAGGCGATCGTGCCGCCCTTGTGATGGGGGCTCGGAGGCACGATCGAGAGCAGCTGCTTCTCGCTGGTCTCGTCGGCCAGGAACGGGTTCGTCGAGCTGCGCACGAAACGCGAGATCACGGACGCTCCCGAGAGATCGGTGTAGAAGACGTAGAAATGACCGCTGCTCGCGTAGTTCGCGGGGAAGGCGAGACTCAGCAGACCGCCCTCGCCCACGGTGCCCACCCGCGAGCGGATGTCGAGGAAGGGCGTGTCGAATACGACGCCGTTCCGGAGAACCCGGATCCTTCCCGATCGCTCGACGAGGAACAGGTGCGGAGCGCCGATCGGTGCGGTGGCGTAGATCGGATTCGTGAGTCCCTCGGCGACGACGCTCGCCCGCAGCACCGGTTGGCAATTGCCGGCGAGGAGCAGGGGCACGGCCAGCAGGGTCGCGAGAGTCGTGAAGAGGGGAAGCGATCGGCGCAGGACGCGAGTGATCGGGGTCGGCATGGGGCGGCTCCGTGCGGCTCAGCACACCCCCGTGTCTCGAGACCGGGTCGATCCTATCCCCAACCACGCGACTTTGGCACAAAGATCGAACGGCGTTTGGAGCACACCCCGCGGGCTCAGCACGCCGGTTGACGCTCCCCGCGGGCGCACTAAGATCGCGGCGCTACGAAATTCCGGGGCGATTTCCGACGCTTGCAGGCCCCCCGAGGAGCGGTCCTCGGAGCCCTGCCACTGCTAAGCGTCACTGCGAAGAGCAGACCCACCATGAGCCAGCGGCGACCGCCGTCGGACCCCGAAGGTCCGAAGGGCGATTCCACGCGATCCGTGCACGGCGGCGAGCGAGATCGGCGCCTCTCCGACGCGATCACGGTCCCGATCTACCAGACCTCGACCTACACCTTCGGCGACTCCGCGCAGGTGCGCGCCTATCAAGAGGGCCGCACGACGCGCGACGAGTACGGGCGCTACGGCAACCCGACCTGGCGCGCGGTCGAGAGCAAGCTCGCCGAGCTCGAGGGCGGCGACGACGCGGTGCTCTTCGCGTCGGGCATGTGCGCCGCCACGACGCTCTTCCTCGCGATGCTGCCGCAGGGCTCGCACCTCGTGGTGACCAGCGACTGCTACCGCCGCACGCGCCAGTTCATCCGCCAGTACCTGACGAAGCTCGGCGTCGAGACGACGGTGATCGAGCCGGCCGACACGCAGAAACTCGCCGAGGCGCTGCGGCCCGAGACGCGGCTCTTCTTCACCGAGAGCCCGACGAATCCGTATCTACGCGTGACCGACGTCGCCGAAGCGGCGCGGGTCTGCCACGCGCGCGGCGTGCAAGTCGTGATCGACTCGACCTTCGCGTCGCCGATCAACCACCGCGCGCTCGCGGACGGCGCGGATCTCGTGATCCACAGCGCGACGAAGTACCTCGGCGGCCACAACGACCTGCTCGCGGGCGCCGCGGTCGGCCCGGCGGACAACATCAAGCTGCTGCGCGACGCGGTCGGCGTGCTGGGCGGCGTCCTCGACGCACACGCAGCCTGGTTGTTGCTGCGCGGCCTGAAGACGCTGAGCCTGCGCATGGCGCGTCACAACGAGAACGGCATCCGCGTCGCGGCCTGGCTCGAAGCGCATCCGAAGGTGCGACGCGTCTGCTACCCGGGGCTCGCGAGCCATCCGGATCACGCGGTCGCCGCGCGCACGATGCGCGGCTTCGGCGGCGTCGTGACCTTCGAACTCGACGCCGACTTCGACGCCACGCAGCGCTTCCTCGATGCGGTGCGCATCCCGTACATCGGTCCGAGCCTCGGCGGGGTCGAATCGCTGATCGAGATGCCGGCGACGATGTCCTACTGGGACCTCTCGCGCGACGAGCGCTACGCGCTCGGAATCACGGACTCGCTCGTACGGCTCTCGCTCGGTGTCGAGGACACGGACGACCTGATCGCGGATCTCGAACAGGCGATCGCCGCCGCCTAGGAGAGTGACCCGAGATGGGAGGCGGAGCTTCGGGCGCTGCGGCGCGCCGCCAACAAGGCGCGCGACTGAGTCGTAGCGGGAGCTACGGCGCAAGGAGCGCAACGCAGTTGGCGGCGATGCCGCGGCGGCCGGGCGACCCGATCCGTCTTGGGTCGGTCTCCTAGCAGGCCGGATCGACACGCTCGGATCGCGTCACAGCAGCGATCCCTGGTGGCGCAACGATTGCTCCATGGCGAGCAGCCGGCGCTTGAGGTCGAGGCCTCCGCCGTAGCCCCCGAGCTTGCCGCCGCTCTGGATCACGCGGTGACACGGAACGACGAGCGGTACCGGGTTCGCGCCGTTGGCGGTGCCGACCGCTCGCACCGCTTCGGGATTGCCTACCTGGCGCGCGATGTCGGCGTAGCTGCGCGTCTCGCCGTACGGGATCGCGAGCAGCGCCTGCCAGACCGTCTTCTGGAAAGGCGTACCGCGCAGGTCGAGCGGGAGGTCGAACTCGGTGCGCTTGCCTTCGAGGTACTCGAGTACCTGGCGGATCGCATCGCGGTTCGGCGCGAAGGCGGCGTTGCGTTTCGCTCCGGGTACTGCGCGCGAGAGCCAGCCTGCGAAGCCGCGGCCGCCCGAGCGCGGAAGGTCGAGATAGGCGAGTCCCTCGTCGGTCGAGGCGATCCGGAGCACGCCGATCGGGGACTCGAACTCCGCGGTGTGGACCGTCTCCATCGCGCACCTCGTCTCCTTCGCTAGTCGCCGGCGGCATCCCGCATGCCGAGGCGCTTCATCATCTTCTGGAGCGACTGGCGCGGGATGCCGAGCTTCTCGGACGCCTTGCTCTTCGAGCCGGTCTCCTCGAGCGCCTGGCGGATCAGCTTTCGCTTGAGTTCATCCACGGCGACGTTGAGGTCCGATGCGTCGATCTCGACGTCGGCGGGGCTCTCGTCGAGCGCGGGCCGCCCGCGCACGTGCTCGGAGAGCATCTCGAGATTGATGAGATCGGCGTCGCCCGCCAGCGCGACGATGCGCTCGACCTCGTTCTCCAGCTCGCGCACGTTGCCGCTCCACTCGTGCCCGACGAGCCGGTCCATCGCGGCGTTGGTGAATCCCTTGATCTGCCGGCCCATGCGCTTGTTGGCGTCTTCGAGAAAGTGGTGCGCGAGTGCGGGGATGTCCTCGCGGCGCTCGCGCAGCGGCGGGATCGTGATCTCGACGACGCGCAACCGGTAGTAGAGATCCTCCCGGAACGTGCCGTCCTGCACCATCTTGCGCAGGTCACGGTTGGTCGCGGCGATCACGCGAACGTCCACGCGGCGCACGTCGCTCGCGCCGAGCGGGCGGATCTCGCCGTCCTGCAGCACGCGCAACAGGCGCACCTGCATGCCGGGATTCGTCTCGCCGATCTCGTCCAGGAAGATCGTTCCGGCGTGGGCCAGCTCGAAGAGGCCCTTCTTGTCCTCGTGCGCGCCGGTGAACGAACCGCGCTTGTGACCGAAGAGTTCGCTCTCGAGCAGGGTGTCGGGCAGCGCGCCGCAGTTCTGTGCGACGAAGCGCGCGCTCTTGCGCGTGCCGGCGTAGTGGATCGCCCGCGCGACGAGATCCTTGCCGGTGCCGGTCTCGCCGCTGAGCAGCACCGTCGCATCGGTCTGCGCGACCTTCTCCATCACCTCGAACACGCGCAGCATCGACGGCGCGGTACCGATCAGGCTCTCGAACGCGTACTTCCGCGCCACCTCGCGGCGCAGGTACAGGTTCTCCTGGCGCAGGCGCTCGTTGGCGTCGCGCAGGGCCGCGGCGAGCGATGCGTTCTCCGTCGCGAGCGAATACGACTCCAGCGCGCGGCGCACGTTGACGCGCAACTCCGCCGGCTCCCACGGCTTCGGGATGTAGCGGTAGATGCGGCCCTCGTTGACGGCGCGCACGATCGACGCGACGTCCGCGTAGCCGGTCAGCATCATCCGGATCGCGGTCGGATTGCGCTCGATCACCTTCTCGAGGAACTCGACGCCGGTCATGCCCGGCAGGACCTGGTCGGCGATCACCAGCGCGATCGGCTCGCGCTCGAGGACGTCGAGCCCTTCCTGCGCGTTCTTCGCGGTGAACACGCGATAATCGTCGCCCAGCGTCAGCTCGAGGCTCTCGCGAATGCCCTCTTCGTCGTCGACGATGAGGATCGCGTACTGCCTGCCGGTGGGATCGACGAGCGCGCTCGGGACTTCGCTGGAATCGGTCACGGACGCAAGGTTACCCGAGACGAAGGCAGGCCGGAGCGCGACGCCCCGGCCTGCCCTCCGTTCGCTCGATGGTTATCTGGCCGACTCGGTCGGCCGCCGCGCAGCGAGCCGCAGGCGAGCGAAGTTCACCGAACTAGCGACGCGCGCGCGTCGTCTTCGCCTTCGCGCGACCGCGCGTCGCCGTGGTGCGGCGCGGTGCGCGCTTCGGTGCGCGGCGTGCGCTGGCGCGACGCGAGCCGGGCCGCGCCATCTTCGCCTTCGCGACGTCTCCATCCTTGTCGACGAAGTAGAGGAAGCCGTCTTCGCGCTTCACACCGACCTTGGCGATCCGCTGCGGCTTGCCCTTCTGCGCGCGACCGCCGCCGCGCGCCATCTTGGTGCGACTGACGTCGCCGTTCTTGTCGAGGTAGTACAGCCACCCGCGCTCGCGAGTGATGCCTGTCTTGGCGATCTTGGTTGCCATGATTGCGTCGTCTCCTGCGCGGGCGCCGACATGCGGCGACCGCGCGTTTGCGCGATCGGACCGATGCGGAGGAGACGACTGCCGCGCCGGGGTCGGCCAGGCGCGCGGAAGTCGGCACGAGAATGCCCCCTGGCCCCCGGGGTGTCAACGATTTTTCAGGGGTTTACGCGGTCTTCTTCCGCTCGGCGACGCGCTGCTCCAGTCGCTCGATGACGCGTCCCTCCAAGCGGATGCCCTCGAGCGCGCCGATCTCCTGGATGCCGGTCGGACTGGTGACGTTCACCTCGGTGAGCCGCCCGCCGATCACGTCGATGCCGACGAAGAAGAGACCGTCGCGCAGGAGATGGGGGCGGAGCCGATCGACGATTCGGAGGTCGTGCTCGTCGAGCCCGGTCCGGACGGCCGTGCCGCCGACGTGCAGGTTGGCGCGGGTCTCGCCGGCGGCCGGCACCCGCAGCACGGCGCCGAGGGGCTCGCCGTCCAGGAGCAGGATCCGCTTGTCTCCGCGACGCACCTCGGGGACGTACTGCTGCGCCATCGCCCAGCGCGTCCCGAACCCCGTGACCTGCTCGAGGATCGAGAAGAGGTTGCGATCGTCATGACGCAGATGAAAGACACCCTCGCCGCCCTTGCCACCGAGCGGCTTCACGATCATCTCGCCCTCCAGTTTGGCGAGGAAGTCCATGAACTCGGGCATGCGTCGCGAGACGCGCGTCTCGGGCATCAGGTCCGGGAACTGGCAGGCGTAGAGCTTCTCGTTGGCCCAGATCACGGTGTCGGGCCGGTTCAGGACCAACGCGCGGCGGCACAGCGCGAGGATCTGCGTCGCGGTGACGTAGTCCACGTCCACCGGCGGGTCCTTGCGCTGGAACACGGCATCGAGCGCATCGTCGAGCGGCAGCGTCCGCGGCTCGCCGAGCGTCGCGTGGTCGCCGACCGTGCGACGCAGGGTCACGGCACGCGCGCGCGCCACCGGCCGGCCCTCTTCCAGCGACAGGTCCGCGAGCTCGCAATAGAGGACCCGGTGCCCGCGCTCCTGCGCCGCGAACATCAGCGCGAACGTCGTGTCTTTGTCGATGTCGATGGACCCGATCGGGTCCATCACGAACAGGAGCGAGAGGGGCTCGGCCACGTGAGGACTCCGGGCGCGCGATTCGGGTTCGGTAGCGCAGCTTCGCGCGCGTCGGCTAGTTTGCGCAGCATCCCCCGGAGCCGCTGACGAATGTCCTGGCCTTCGCGCATCGTACTCGCGCTCGTAGGCTTGGTCGTGCTGGTCGCGGCCGGCGTGCTCGGGACCGGGCTCGCGCTCTACCTCGCAGTGGTCAGCGATCTCCCCGACCTGCACGGGATCGACGACTACCGCCCGCCGCTCGCCTCCACGGTCTACGACCGCGACGGCCGCCCGATCGGCGAGTTCTTCGAAGAGCGCCGCCGGCTGGTGCGCCTCGAGGAACTGCCCGAGCACGTGATCCTCGCCTTCGTCGCCGGCGAGGACGACTCGTTCTTCGAGCACAGCGGCATCGACCTGCGCTCGATCTTCCGCGCCGCCTGGGCGGACATCCAGGCCCGCGAGATCGTGCAGGGCGGCTCGACGATCACGCAGCAGACCGTGAAGAGCCTGCTGCTGACGCCCGAGCGCCGCTTCGACCGCAAGCTGAAGGAGATGATCCTCGCGCGGCGGCTCGAGCAGGAGCTGACCAAGGACGAGATCCTCGCGCTGTACCTGAACCAGATCTATTTCGGCGGCGGCGCCTGGGGAATCGGCGAGGCCGCGCGCACCTACTTCGGGAAGAACGTCGGCGAACTCACGATCTCCGAAGGTGCGATGCTCGCGGGCCTGCCGAAGGCACCGTCCCGTTTCTCGCCGCTCGGCAACTACGAGGCCGCCAACAACCGCCGCCTCTACGTCCTCGGCCGCATGCAGGAACTGGGCTTCATCGACGCGGACACCCACGAGCGAGAGGTCGCTGCGGCGCCCGTGATCCACGGCCCGCGCGAGCGCGAAGACTACGCCGCCGCGACCTGGTTCACGGAAGAAGTGCGCCGCCATCTATTCGAGCGGCTCGGCGGCGACACGGTCCTGAAGGAAGGCCTGCGCATCGAGACGACGCTCGATCTGGATCTCGAGCGCGAGGCGACGCGGGCGTTGCGCGAGGGCGTCGAGGCGCTCGATCGGCGTCAGGGCTGGCGCGGCCCGCTGCGCAACGTGCCGCGGGCGGAGATCGCGGCGGAGCTCGATCGCCTCGCCGCCGAAAACCGGCTCGACCCGGCGACGCCGCGCGATCTCGCGTCGCTCGAGCTGGATCGCACCTGGCTCGGTGTCGTCACCGACCTGGACGAGACGCACGAGAGCCTGCGCGTCTCCTTTGCGCCGCAGGTACACGTCGAAGTGATGCTCTCCGACATCGGCTGGGCGAAGAAGCGGATCGGCGGCGGCAAGGCCTCGCCGCGCGTCCTCGCGGTCGGCGACGTCGCGCGCTTCCGCGTCTTCCAGCCCGAGCCGGACGCGGACGAGAAGCAGAAGGACACGGCGACCGCAGCGGAGTTCGACGCCGGCGACGCCGCCGAGGAAGCGCCTGCACTGCCGCCGCGGCGCGTCGCGCTCTACCAGATTCCCGAGGTCGAGGGCTCGCTCTTCGCGCTCGACATCGCCACCGGCGAGGTGCTCGCCCTGGTCGGCGGCTACGACTACGGGCGCAGCCAGTTCGACCGCGCCGTGCAGGCGCGGCGCCAGCCCGGCTCCGCGTTCAAACCCTTCGTCTACGCGACCGCGCTGACGCGCGGACTCACGGCGCTCTCGGTCGTGCAGGACCAGCCCTACGTCCAGGTGGATCCGACGACGGGCGAGGTGTGGGCGCCGCAGAACTACGATCACAGGACGCGCGGTCCCGTCCAGATGCGCGAAGCGCTGGCGCGCTCGCTGAACCTCGCGACGATCAACCTGATGTTCCGCGTCGGACTGCGGCAGATCATCAACCTGGCGCACGCAGTCGGGATCCACTCGCACATCGTCCCGTACCCTTCGATGGCGCTCGGCACGAGCCCGGTGACGCTGGTCGAACTCACGAGCGCGTACGCGGTGTTCCCGGCCGGGGGGCGTCGCGTCGAACCGATCTTCGTGCGACGCGTGATCGATCGCGACGGCAAGGTACTGCTGACGAACTTCCCGCTGACGCGGCCCGTCGATCACAAGCCGCCGACGTGGGAGAGTTCGAAGGCCGAACTGAAGCTGACCGCCGACGGAGTCCCGATGGGTCCCGATCAGGTGATGACGCCGAGCGAAGCCTTCCTCGTCACCGATCTGTTGCGGGCGCCGGTCGAGCATCCGGGCGGCACTGCGGCGAGAGCGCGCAATCTCGGCCGGCCTCTCGGCGGCAAGACCGGCACGACGGACGATCACGGCGACGCCTGGTTCGTCGGCTTCTCGGCCGACATCGCCGCCGGGACCTGGGTCGGCTTCGACGAGCGCAAGAGTCTCGGCAAGGGCGAGACCGGCGGTCGCGCCGCGCTTCCGATCTGGATCGACTTCATGGAGAAGGCGCACGCAGACGCGCCCGTTCGCGAGTTCCCGGTGCCCGAGGGCGTGTCGTACGCGCGTGTCGATCCGGCGACGGGATTGCTCGCGGGCGACGGCGAAGGCGCCGGCTACATGCAGGCCTTTCCGGCCGGCTCCGAGCCGACCGAGCGCGCCGGCGCCGGTGCACTCTCGGAAGGCGACGAGCGCGCGCTGATGCGAATGGATTTCTGATGCCGCACGACGTGCGTGCCGCGACGCCGCCCCTGGCCGCTTCGCTGGTTCGCGCCGCGGCACCCGATGCCCGCTCGCGTCTCGATCTGCCCGAACTCCAGAGCGTGCTCTCGCACGCTCTCACCGATCTGCTCGCCGAGACGCGCGCGACCCACGCGGCGGCGTGGTGGGCGGAGCCGGGGGAAGAGCCGCGCGTCGTCGCTGCGGCGGGCGCATCGCTGCCCGATCACACGCCGCTGGCATCCGACTTCGAGCGCATCGCCGCTTTGCCCGGCGCGCGCGATCTGCGCGAATGCGACGCCGCCACCGGCACTGCGGGCGAGGGATACTGCGCGGCGGTCCCGATCGCGGCGAACGCGGACGGGGCCGCCGCGGTGCTGCTGCTCGGCGGCGCGCGCGACGCGACGGGACACGTGCGTCCGCGCACGCTCGCAGCCCTGGACGCCGTCGCGCGCCGCATCGAGCAGCCGATCCTCGCCTCGCTGGCCCACGCGCGACTCGCCCGGCTCGACGCCGACGTGCTGCGTCTCGATCGCCTCGTCGCGCTCGGCACGCTGGTCGCCGAGGTCGTGCACGAAGTGCGAAACCCGCTGGTGTCGGTGAAGACCTTCCTGCAGCTCCTGCCCGAGCGGCGCGGCGACCCGGAGTTCCTGCAGAGCTTCCTCGACGTCGCGGGCGACGAGCTGCAGCGCATCGAGCGCCTGCTCGATCTGCTCCTCGACCACGCGAGCCCGCGCATGCCCGCACCGGGCTCCGGATCGGGTGCGGCCATCGCCACCGTCGTCGAGGCGGTAGAAAGGCTGGTCGCGCATCGCGGCGCGGCGGCGGGCGTGCGCATCGAGAGCGAAGTCGCCGCGGCGCTGCCGCACTGCGCGATCGAGCCGGACGCCTTGCGCCAGGTGCTCCTGAATCTCGTGCTCAACGCGCTCGACGTGACGCCCGCCGGTGGCGACGTGCGCGTTGCGGCGCGCTCGATCGGCCGCGTGGTGCAGATCGACGTCGAGGATCGCGGCCCCGGCATTCCGCGTGCGCTGCGCCGGCGCGTCTTCGAGCCGTTCTTCTCGACCAAGGCGGAGCGGCCGGGCGGACTCGGCCTCGCGATCTCGCGGCGCCTCGTCGATCAGGCCGCGGGGACGCTCGCGATCGCCGATCGCCCGGGCGGCGGGACGCGCTTCAGGATGCGACTCCCGACCACGCCTGCGCCCACTGCGTGACGGCCCGCCCGAGTTCGCCG
>JALOQG010000177.1 GCA_025453505.1 Myxococcota bacterium
AGGGCCTCGCGCGCATCGCTTCGCTCCCGAGCGAACGCGACGCGAAGTCGTGCAACTCGAGCGAGTACGGCTGGACCGACTACGGCGAGGGACTGCTCGTGCTCGCGCGCGCCGGCGACGACCTCGGTCTCGCCCACAGCTCGTGGAGCGAGGGCATCGAGACGTGGCGCTTCGGCCTGCCCGAGGAGTGGAGTCCGCGCGACCAGCAGGTGCACACCGTGTTCGACCGCACGCTGCTACGCGCCGGCGACACCGTCCACATGAAGCACTTCCTGCGCCGGCCGACGCAGTCCGGTTTCGACATGGTGCCCGAGGCGGCGCGGCCGACGCAGGTCGTGATCCGTCACGTCGGCAGCGACGACTCGTGGAAGCTGCCCGTCGCCTTCGACGCGAGCGGTGCGGCGCTCGGCGAATGGACGATCCCGAAGCAGGCGAAGCTCGGCGCCTACGCGGTCGATCTCGTGCGCGCGAACGGCGAGAGCGTCGGCGACGCGGCGGGCGTCTTCCGCGTCGAAGCGTTCCGCGTGCCGCTGCTGCGCGGCGTCGTGCAAGCGCCGCGCGAGCCGCTGGTACAGGCGACGAGCTTCCCGCTGGATCTCGCGGTCTCGTATCTCGCCGGCGGCGGCGCGGCGTCGCAGCCCGTCACGTTGCGCACGCAGGTGCGCGAGCGCAGCGTCGCGTTCCCCGACTACGACGGCTTCCATTTCGCGAACGGCGGCGTGCGCGAAGGCGTCGAACGCCGCTCCTTCGGCGACACACGGCTCGGCTGGGAGCGCGACTGGGAGTGGGGCGAGGACGCTTCGCTCGGCACCACGTGGCGCCGTCCCGAGGACGACGCCGGACGCGGTCCGGTGGCGACACAGGAACTGAAACTCGACGCGACCGGCACCGCGCGCGCGACCGTCGCCGGACTGCCGCGCGCGGACCGCCCGCTCGAAGTGCAGGCCGAGCTCGCGTTCCGCGACCCGAGCGGCGAGACGCAGACCAGCGCGGCGACGATTCCGCTCTGGCCGTCGAGCCGCGTGGTCGGCTTGCGCACGAGCGGTTTCGCGGCGCGCGACGCGATCCGCCTGCAGGGCGCCGTGCTCGACGTCACGGGCGCGCCGCTGCGCCTCGCCGGCGTCACGGTGGACGCCTTCGAGCGCAAGACCTACGTCGCGCGCAAGCGCATGGTCGGCGGCTTCTACGCGTACGAACAGATCGAGGAAGTGCGCGCGCTCGGCCGCTTCTGCTCGGCGCGCACGGATCGCTTCGGCCGCTTCGCCTGCGAAGGCGCGCCGCCGGCGCGCGGCAGCGTCGTGCTCGTCGCGCGCAGCAGCGACTGGTGGCTGCGCGAGAGCGCGGCGCGCGTGGAGGTCTGGACGCCCGGCGACGACGACGACTGGTTCGCGCAGGGCGAGGCGGACCGCATCGAGCTGATCCCCGAACGCCGCCGCTACGAGCCCGGCGAGACCGCGCGCTTCCAGGTGCGCATGCCGTTCCGCTACGCGACGGCGCTGGTCGCGGTCGAGCGCGAGGGCGTCGCCGAGACGTTCGTGACGCCGCTCGGTGGCGAGGATCCCGTGATCGAGATTCCGGTGACGGGCGCGCACGCGCCGAACGTCTTCGTCTCCGTGCTCGTCGTGCGCGGCCGGCAGGACGAGCCCGCTCCGACGGGCCACGTCGATCTCGCGAAGCCCGCCTACCGGCTCGGCATCGCGGAGATCCAGGTCGGCTGGAAGGAGCGCGAGCTGGCCGTGCGCGTCGAGCCGGAACAGGACGTGTATCGCGTGCGCGAGACCGCCGCGGCGCGCGTCAGCGTGCGCACGCCGGACGGCGCGCCGCCGCCGCCCGGCGCCGAGGTCGCGATCGCGGTCGTGGACGAAGGCCTGCTCGAGCTGATGCCGAACACGAGCTGGAAGCTGCTCGACGCGATGCTGGGCCGCCGTTCGTACGGCGTGCGCAACGCGACTGCTTCGCTGCACGTCGTCGGCAAGCGGCACTTCGGGCGCAAGGCGGTGGCGTCGGGCGGCGGCGGCGGTCAGCGGCCGACGCGCGAGCTCTTCGACACGCTGCTGCTGTGGAACGGCCGCGTCGCGCTCGACGCCGCCGGCGACGCGCGCGTCGAGATTCCGCTCAACGACTCGCTGACGGGCTTCCGCATCGCGGCGATCGCGACGGCAGGCGCCGACCGCTTCGGCAGCGGCCAGGCCTCGATCCGCACCACGCAGGAGCTGATGATCCTCGAAGGCCTGCCGAAGCTGGTGCGTGACGGCGACCGCTTCGCCGCCGGTTTCACCTTGCGCAATACGACGCAGGAGGAGCAGCGTGTGCAGCTGCGCGCGCGCGTCGAAGGCCTCGCGCAGCCGCCCGCTCCGATCGACGCTCCGCTCGCGCCCGGCGAAGCGCGCGAAGTCGGGTGGGACGTCGAGGTGCCGCCCGGCGTCGAGACGCTGCGCTGGGAAGTGGACGTCGCCGCCGAGAGCGGCATCTCGGACCGGCTGCGCGTCGTGCAGCGCGTGGAGCCCGCCGTGCCCGTGCGCGTCTGGCAGTCCACCCTGCTGCAGGTGGACCGCGCGCAGGCGGTGCCGGTGGAGCGTCCGGCGGACGCGCTCCCCGAACGCGGCGGTCTCGAGGTCGCGCTGCGGCCGCGTCTCGCCGACGGCCGCGACGGCATCGAGCGCGCCATGCGCGCGTATCCCTACACGTGTCTGGAGCAGCGTGCGAGCGTCGCGATCGCGTTGCGCGACGACGCACGCTGGAGCGACGTCGTGCAGGCGCTGCCCGCGCACCTCGACGGCGACGGGCTCGCGCGCTTCTTTCCGGGTGGGAGCAGAAACGGAAGCGTCGTCCTCACCGCCTACCTGCTCTCGCTGGCGAACGCGGCGGACCGCGCGATTCCGGACGGGCCGCGCGAGCGCATGCTCGCGGCGCTCGTGCGTTTCGTCGAAGGCAGTCTCGAGCGCGACGAAGTGATCCGCAGCGCGGACCTGCCGCTGCGCAAGCTCGCGGCGGCGGAGGCGCTCTCCCGCTACGGCCGCGCGACGGCCGCGCACGTCGGCGCGCTCGCGATCGATCCCCGCCTGCTGCCGAACGGCGCGCTGCTCGACTGGATCGAGATCCTCGCGCGCGTGCCGGGCGTGCCCGAGCACGAAGCGAAGCGCGCCGAGGCCGACTCGCTGCTGCGCGCGCGGCTCGACGTGCAGGGCAGCGCGCTCGGCTTCGCGGCGAGCCGCGGCGGAATGATCGACTGGCTGCTCGCGACCACCGACGCCAACGCCGCGCGCCTCGTGCTCTCGCGCCTCGACGCGCCCGGCTGGCACGGCGACGTGCCGCGCCTCGTGCGGCACCTGCTCTCGCTGCAACGCCAGGGCGCGTGGCCGACCACGATGGCGAACGCGTGGGGATCGCTGGCGCTCGACGGCTTCTCGCGGCGTTTCGAATCGGCTCCCGTCACGGGCGCGACGAGCGCGAGCGTCGGCATCGCGAAGAGCCGCATCGCATGGGAGGACGCGCCGGCGGGCGGCGCGTTCACCCTGCCGTGGCCGCCGGCGCGCGCCGATCTCGCGCTGCGCCACGAAGGCGGCGGCGCTCCGTGGGCCCTGGTGCAGAGCCGCGCGGCGGTCCCGCTGCGCGAGCCGTTCTCGAGCGGCTATCGCATCACGAAGCGGATCGAGCCGGTGACGCAGCGCACGCCCGGTGCGTGGAGTCGCGGCGACGTCGCGCGCATCTCGATCGAAGTCGAAGCCGAAGCCGAGTCCGCGTGGGTCGTCGTGCGCGATCCGCTTCCCGCAGGCGTCACCGTAATGGGTCGAGGTCTCGGGGGCGAGACGCTGCTCGCCGGCGGCGAACGCGATGCGGGCGCCGCGTGGGAGGCGTTCAGCGAGGCGCGCGAGGACGCCTGGCAGCGCTACTACGAGTGGGTTCCGAAGGGACGCTTCGTGGCCGAGTACACGGTGCGCTTCAACCAGCCCGGCCGCTTCGGCACGCCGCCGACGCGCGTCGAGGCGCTCTACGCGCCCGAGCGCATGGGCGAGCGGCCGAACGAAACGCTCGAGGTCGCGCCGTGACGACGCGCCGCCGCACGTGGATCGCCGGCGTCGCGATCGTGTGTGGGCTGGCCGCCGCGCGTGCGACGGCGCCGTCCGCCGCGCCGGACTTCGCGGCCGTGCGCGCGCGCCACGCGAGCAGCGAGGCGGTGCTGCTCGATCGTCACGCCAGCGTGCTGCACGAGCGTCGCGTCGATCCGAACGGGCGCCGGCTCGCGTGGGTGCCGCTCGCCGAGACCGCGCCGCTGCTCGTCGAGCTCCTGATCGACGCCGAGGACCGTCGCTTCCGCACGCACGCGGGCGTCGACCCGCTCGCGCTGGCCGGCGCCGCACGCGACGCCCTCCGCGGCCGGGTGCGCGGCGCGAGCACGCTGACGATGCAGCTCGCGGCGCTGCTCGATCCCGCGCTGCGCGCGCGTGCGTCGCTGCGCGGTGCGTTCGCGAAAGTGCGTCAGCTGCGCGCCGCGCGGGCGCTCGAGCGGCGCTGGACGAAGGACGAGATCCTCGAGGCGTACCTGAATCTCGCGACCTGGCGCGGGGAGCTGGTCGGCATCGCGGCGGCCAGTCGCGGTCTCTTCGACCGCGCGCCGCACGGGCTCGGCCGTGCGGAGTCGGCGCTGCTGGTCGCGCTGCTGCGCGCACCGAACGCCGCGCCGCCGAGCGTCGCGGCGCGCGCCTGCCGGCTCGCCGCTGCGTCCGGCGGCTGCGACGCGATCGAACACGCCGCGCTCGCGCTCGCCGCGCCGCCGCGCGTGCGGCCGCGCGCGATGTACGCGCCGCACCTCGCGGCGCGATTGCTCGCGGCGGGCGGTCCCGCGCACGTCGAGACCACGCTCGACGCGGCGCTGCAGCGCCGCGTGGCCGACGTGCTGGCGCGCCAGGTCGCGGCGCTCGCGGATCGCAACGTGCGCGACGCCGCCGCGCTCGTCGCGGACAACGCGAGCGGCGAGATCCTCGCGTGGGTCGGCGGCAGCGGCGCGGCGTCGAGCGCGCGGCACGTCGACGGCGTGCGCGCGCGCCGGCAGGCCGGCTCGACGCTGAAGCCCTTTCTCTACGCACGCGCCTTCGAGCGCCGGCTCGTGACGCCCGCGACGCGTCTCGACGATTCGCCGCTCGACGTCGTGACCGCGCTCGGCACCTACCGCCCCGAGAACTACGACCACGCGCATCGCGGTGCCGTCGCCGCGCGCGAAGCGCTCGCGTCGTCGCTGAACGTGCCGGCCGTGCGCGTGCTCCAGATGGTCGGCGTGGACGACTTCGTCGCGCTGCTGCGCGGGCTCGGCATCGAAGGCCTGCGCGACGCCGACTTCTACGGCGACTCGCTCGCGCTCGGCTCCGCGGACGTGTCGCTGCTCGAGCTGGTCGGCGCCTTTCGGGCGCTCGCGAACGGCGGCGTCTTCACGCCGCTGCGCGTGCAGCCCGGCGCCGCGGCCGCCGGCGTGCGCGTAATCTCGGAAGCCGCGAGCTGGCTCGTCACCGACGCGCTCTCGGACCGCGCCTCGCGCGCTCCGACCTTCGGACTCGAGAGCGTGCTCGCGACGCGCCGGTGGAGCGCGGTCAAGACGGGCACCAGCAAGGACATGCGCGACAACTGGTGCATCGGAGCGACGCGGCGCTTCACCGTCGGCGTGTGGGTCGGCAACTTCTCGGGGGCGTCGATGTGGGACGTGTCGGGCATCGACGGGGCCGCGCCGGCGTGGCTCGAGATCGTCGAGTCGCTGCCCGCCGCGGAGCCCGTCGCGGCGCCGCAGCCGCCCGGTCTCGTCGCGACGCGAGCGGGCGTGCTGCTCGCGGGCACCGAGCCCGCGCCGCGCGATCTCGGCGCCGCGCACGCGCCCGCGCGCATCGTCGCGCCGCGCGACGGCTCCGTGCTCGCGCTCGATCCCGACATCCCCGATGCGCGCGAGCGCCTGCTCTTCGAGGCCGCATCTTCCGATCCGGCGCACGCCTTCGTGCTGAACGGCCGCCGCCTCGGCCGCGCCGACGCACCGCTCCTGTGGCCGCTCGAAAAGGGACGCCACACGCTTGCGCTGATCGCCGCGGACGGAGCGACGCTCGACTCGGTCGGGTTCTCCGTCCGCTAGAAAGCAGGCATGAAGAGCGTCTGCGTCTTCTGCGGGTCGAGTCCCGGTGCGCGCCCGAGCTATCGGGCGGCC
>JALOQG010000529.1 GCA_025453505.1 Myxococcota bacterium
GTGATGGTCGGCGACGTGCCGAACCTGATCTCCGTGTTCGGCTACATCAACGCCTCGTGGACGCTCAAGGCGGACCTGATCTGCCGCTACCTGTGCCGCCTGCTCGCGCACATGGACGCGACGGGCGCGGTCCAGGTGACGCCGCGCATCCGCGCGGGCACGACCGCTGCGGCGCCGTTCGTCGAAGACTTCTCGGCGGGCTACATGCAGCGCTCGATCGAAGCGTGGCCGAAGCAGGGCGCCGAAGCGCCGTGGCGCGCCAACCAGAGCTACTTCGCGGATCTGAAGTCGCTGCGCTTCGGGCCCATCGAAGACGGTGTACTCGAGTTCGCGAAGCGCCCGCCCGCCGCGACCGCGCGCCCCACCGCTTCCGCGGCAGCCTGAGCGCGAGGCTCTTGCGCCGCGCCTGCGGCGGCGCGGACTGCTACTGCGACTGCGTCTCGCCGCACTAGGGGCCGAGCCAGCGGGACGTCGTCGTCATGTTCATCTTGCGTTCGACGCCGGTGCTGCGATCGACCATGTCGAATCGGCCCTCCATGCTTTCCGGCGTGGACGCCTTCCACTCGAGCGTGCCGGTCCTCTTGCCTTCCTGGCACGACACGGCCATGCGCACGCGCTTCGCGTCGGACTCGAGCACGGTGTGCTGGCACGTCGCGTCGTCGCTCGATCCCTTCGCGTACTCCTGCCACTCCTTCAGCGTCTCGGGCGTCACGCACTCCCGGCGGGTCACCGGCTTGCCCTGCATCTGATCGATCATCGCCTGGAACTGCGCGCGCGCTTCGGGCGGCAGCTTCGACGCGTCGGGCAGCGCCGGCATGCCGGCGTGCTGCATCACGGTGGTGCGTTCCCAGAGACCGGGCTTCGCGTCGATCGCCTGCGCGAAGGCCGCGCCCGGGACGAACGCGATCGCCAAGGCGGCGAGGCGGCAGAGCGCGATGCGCATGATTCTCTCCCCTTTTGTCGAGGAGACGACTCTACGCGAGTGCGAAGTCTTCGGTAGCGTCTGCCCCTACGATGACGACCGCTCCTCGCTCCGACCGTTCCCCGCTCCGCATCGCCGTGATCGGCGCCGGCATGTCGGGGTTGCTCTCCGCGATCGAACTCGAGCGCGCCGGGTACCGCGACGTCGCGATCTACGAGAAGGCCGAGCGGCTCGGCGGCACGTGGCGCGAGAATACGTATCCGGGCATCGCCTGCGACGTGCCTTCGCACTTCTACTCCTACTCGTTCGCGCCGAACCCGGATTGGAGTCATCGCTTCGCGCCGGGCGACGAGATCCAGGCGTACTTCGAGGGCGTCGCGAGGCGCTTCGGTGTGGACGGCCGCATCCGCACCGGCGTCGAGGTCACGCACTGCGCGTTCGTGGACGGCCGCTGGCGGCTCGCGCTCTCGGACGGCACGACCGACGTCGCCGACGTCGTGATCGCCGCGACCGGCGTGCTGCACCACCCGCGCCTGCCGGAGATCGAAGGCCTCGACACGTTTGCCGGCGCGGCGTTCCACAGCGCGCGCTGGGATCACTCCGTGCCGCTCGACGGCCGGCGCGTCGGCGTCATCGGCACCGGCTCGACCGCGATCCAGATCACGTCGGCGCTGGTGGACCGCGTCGCGCACTTCTCGCTCTTCCAGCGCACCGCGCAGTGGGTCGCGCCGATGGAGAACCCCGCGTACACGGACGCGGAGAAGGCGGAGTTCCACCGCCATCCCGAGACGATCGAGGCGATGCGCGCCGAAATGGCGCGCGCGCTGACCGCCGGCTTCGCCAACGCGCTCGTCGACGCGGACTCGCCCGCCATCGCGGCGATCCAGGCCGCGTGCCTCGCCAACCTCGAGAACAACGTCGCGGATCCCGTGCTGCGCGAGAAGCTGCGCCCGACGTATCGCGCGGCGTGCAAGCGCTTGATCATCTCGCCCGACTTCTACGCCGCGATCCAGCACCCCGATGCGACGCTCGTCACCGAAGGCATCGAGCGCATCGAGCCGCGTGGCGTGCGCACGCGCGACGGGCGTCTGCACGAGCTCGACGTACTCGTCCTCGCCACCGGCTTCCGCGTGGATCGCTTCGTGCGTCCGATGCAGGTCACCGGCCGCGACGGCGTCGCGCTCGACGACGTCTGGAAGGAAGGCCCGTACGCGTACCTCGCGATGTGCGTGCCCGGGTTCCCGAACTTCTTCCTGCTGCAAGGGCCGAACGGGCCGGTCGGGAACTTCTCGTTGATCGACGTCGGCGAACTCGAGGTCGCGTACGTGCTGCAGCTCGTCGAGAAGCTCCGCAGCGGCGCGTGCGACGAAGTCTCCGTCACGCACGCCGCGATGCAGCGCTTCGACGCCGAGCGCCGCGAGGCCGCGAAGCGCACCATCTGGGCGACCGGCTGCCGAAGCTGGTACCTCGACGCCGACGGCCTGCCGACCGCGTGGCCGTGGACCTTCGACCGCTTCCGCGCAGAGACGGCGGCGCCGCGCCTCGACGACTACGAGCTGCGCCGACGCGAACGGGCGTAGGGCGGCGCGGCCGTCCGCCTCATCCCATCGCCCGGCGCAGCGCTCCGAGGTCGATCTTCTTCATCTGCATCATGGCTGCCGTCGCCTTGCGCACGCGCT
>JALOQG010000178.1 GCA_025453505.1 Myxococcota bacterium
TCGAGCTCGTGCAGGCCGCTGGCATCGATCGCGATCACGTTGCGCAGCCGCACGATCAGCACGCGCGGCGATGCCTCGACGCGGTCGATCGATTCGCGGAACTTCGTGGCGGCGCCGAAGAAGAGCGCGCCCTGCACCTCGAAGACCTCGACGCCCGGCGGGACGCTGCGGCGCGCGATCGCCAGCGGATCGTCGCGATCCTCGTCCTCCGAGAGCATCTGCGTGACGTAGCCGGCCTGCGAGAGCGTGGCCATGCGCCGCATGAAGAGCAGCGCCGCGAGCACGATGCCGGCCTGGAGCGCGACGGTGAGATCCACGAGCACCGTGAGCAAGAACGTCGTCAAGAGCACCGCCACGTCGCTGCGCGGCATGCGGAAGAGCTGCACGAAGTGCCGCCACTCGCTCATGTTCCAGGCGACGACGAGCAGGATCCCGGCCAGCGCGGGGATCGGGATCCACGCGGCCCAGTCGGCGAAGAAGAGCACGATCGCGAGCAGCGTCGCCGCGTGGACGATGCCGGCGATCGGCGTGCGCCCGCCGCTGCGGACGTTGGTCGCGGTGCGCGCGATCGCGCCGGTCGCGGGAATGCCGCCGAAGAGCGGCGAGGCGAGGTTGGCGATGCCCTGCGCGACCAGCTCCATGTTCGGCCGGTGACGCGTGCCGAGCATGCCGTCCGCGACCACCGCCGAGAGCAGCGATTCGATCGCCGCGAGCAGCGCGATCGCCATCGCGGGACCCCAGAGTTCGCGCACCAGGCTCCACTCGAAGATCGGGATCGACGGCGTCGGGAGCCCGCGCGGCACGCCGCCGAAGCGCGTCTCGATCGTCTCGACGGGCAGCGACGCGAGCTGCACGACGAGCGTGGCGGCGATCAGGGCGACGAGCGGCCCGGGCACGCGATGCGTGACGCGCGGCCAGAGCTGCACGATCGCGAGCGAGCCCGCCGCGATCGCGACCGCCCACGGGTTCCACGTCGCGAAGTGCTCGGCATAGGCCGCGAGCTTCTCGAGGAACTCGGCCGGGACGCTCTCCATGCGCAGCCCGAAGAAGTCGCGGCCCTGGGAGGCCGCGATCAGCAGTGCGATGCCCGACGTGAAGCCGACCGTCACCGGGTAGGGGATGAACTGGATCACCGAACCGAGCCGCGCGAAGCCCATCACGACGAGCAACCCGCCGGCCATCAGCGTCGCGAGCGCGAGCCCCTCGTAACCGTGCTGTTGCACGACCTGGTAGACGAGCACGATGAAGGCGCCCGTCGGCCCGCCGATCTGCACGCGGCTGCCGCCGAGCGCCGAGATCAGGAAGCCCGCGATGATCGCGGTGTAGAGGCCCTGCTCGGGTTTCACGCCCGAGGCGATGCCGAACGCGATCGCGAGCGGCAGCGCGACGACGCCGACGACCAGCCCCGCGATCGCGTCGCGTCCGAACCGGGCGAACGAGTAGCCCTCGCGGAGGACCGTGTAGAGCTTCGGCTCGAGCCGCGTGGTCAAGGCATGGGGCCGGTGGCGAGACGCTCGATGTCGCGCAGCAGCTCGGCGGGATCGTGGCCTTCGAGGCCGATGTAGCGGCGCGCGATCCGTCCGTTCGGATCGATCAGGAACGTCGCGACGACGTGCTCGATCTGTCCGTCCGGCGCTTTGGCGGAGCCGACGCCATAGCTCTCGATGACGGCATCGACGACGTCGGGCTCGCCGGTGAGGAACGACCAGTTGGCGAGATCGGCGCCGCGCTTCCGGGCGTACTCGCGCAGCACGGCGGGCGTGTCGCGCACCGGGTCGAGCGAGATCGAGACGAAGCGCACGCGCTCGCGCAGCGGCTCCGGGAGCTTGCGCTGCACGTCGACGTGCAGGCCCGTCAGGATCGGGCACGGGCCCGGACAGCGCGTCCAGATGAAGTCGAGCAAGGCGACCTTGCCGCGCCATTCCTCGAGCGAACGCGGATTGCCGTCCTGGTCGATGAGCTGGAACGGCGGCGCGGGATCGTCCGCGGGCGCAATGCCGCCGAGCTGTCCGCCCGCGGTCGTCGCGACCCCGCGCTCGCGAACGGCGGCCTTCGTCACGACGTACGCCTTGCCGGTGAACTCCACCTCGAAGTCGATCGCGTCGCCGTGCGTGAGCGTGTCGAGCAACGCGCGGTCCGCGACGTCGAAGTTCATCGTCATCGCGGGCATGAGTCCCGGAATGTCCTCGTGCGCGATCACGATCTGGCCGGTCTCCGACTGCACGTCCTCGACGACGCCGCGGGCGTGGTAGTGACGGTCGCGCGAGCAGGCCGCGGCGACGAGGAACACGAGAACGAGGATCGACGCCGGCCGCACGGCCCTAGCCCATCGGATGGCGGATCTCCCGCGAGATCTTGTCGACCTCGTTCAGCGCCTCGGGCGGAATCTTCGCCTCCGCCGCGGCGATCACGTCGTCGAGCTGGTCTGGATGCGTCGCGCCGATCAGCGTCGAGCCGAGGAAGTCGCGCGTCAGCGTCCATGCGATCGCGAAGGTGACGATCGACATGCCGCATTCCGCGGCGACCTGGCGGTAGCGCTCGGTCGCGGCGAGCGTGCGTTCGTTGACGAAGCGGCTCGTCATCATCTTGGTACGCGGCGAGTGCTCCTGATACCAGGTGAAGCGCGCGGGCTTCGGCCAGTTGCCGCCCTGGTACTTGCCGGAGAGCACGCCGCCGGCGAGCGGGCTGTACGCGAGCAGCGAGACCTGCTCGCGGCGACACACTTCGGCGAGATCGTCCTCGAAGCGGCGCGAGAGCAGGCTGAAGTTGTTCTGGATCGTCTCGTGGCGTGCGAGTCCGTGCTTGTCCGACGTCCACAGGCTCTTCATCAGGCCGTACGCGCTCTCGTTGCTGCACCCGAGCGCGCGCACCTTGCCCTCTTCGACGAGCCGCGTGAGGCCCTCCATCGTCTCTTCGTACGGGAGCCCCGGATCGGGCCAGTGCGTCTGGTAGAGATCGATGTAGTCGGTGCCGAGCCGGCGCAGGCTCTCTTCGCAGGCGCGCGCGATCGAGTGGCGATCGAGCGCGGTGTTGCCGTCTCGGACCGGCGCCTGGAACCAGCCGCCCGACGGACCCGCGATCTTGGTCGCGATCAGCAGCGAATCGCGGCGCCGGCCCTGCATCCACTTGCCGACGATCGCCTCCGTCTGGCCGGCCCATTTCGGGTTCGGCGGCACCGGATACACCTCGGCGATGTCGAGGAAGAAGAGCCCGGCGTCGAAGCCCTTGTCGAGGATCGCGAGACTGGTCGCTTCGTCGGCCATCGTGCCGAAGGTCATCGTTCCGAAGCCGATCTCCGGAACGCGCAGGCCGCTGCGGCCGAGACGTCGCTGCTTCATCGTGTGCCTCCGGACTGCCAGTAGCAGGGCGCGAGAAAGAGCGCCGCGATGCCGCCTTCCATCAGGGATTCCGTTTCTTCCAGCAATCGAGCGCCGCTTCGAGGCGATCGTTGCCCCAGAAGAGCTCTTCGCCGACGGTGAAACTCGGCGCCCCGAAGATGCCGAGCGCCGTCGCGCGTTCCGTCTGCTCGCGTAGCCGCTCCTTCTCGGCGTTCGCGGCGGCGATCCGCTCGGCCGCGGGCTGGCCGATCGCGGTCAGGCACGACGCCAGCACCGTCGGGTCGGAGATGTCGCGATCCTCGGCGAAGTTCGCGCGATACACGCCGCGCACGAACGCGGGACACCACGGCTCGTCGGCGAAGCGGCACGCGACGCGCGCTGCGAGCAGTCCGTTGCGCGGGAAGACGCTGGGCTCTCGCAACGGGAGGTCCAGCGACGCGCACACGCGCGCGAGGTCGCGCCACATGTAGCGGCCCTTCGCCGGGTACAGGTTGAAGGGCGAGTCGTTCCACCCCTGCGCGCGGAAGATCGGGCCGAGCAGGAACGGACGCCACGCGATGGGCACGCCCGCGGCGGCGGCCGCCGCCTCGATGCGCGCCGCCGCGGGGTAGGAGTACGTGCTCGCGAACTCGAACCAGAACTCGAGCGGCGCAGCGCTCACGTCGGCTCCGCGGAATCGAATCGCACGGGCATTCCGGACCGCACACCGAGGCCGTCGCCGTCGCTCCGCAGCGGTCGCATCTACCGCTGCACCTCGACGCCGCGCCAGAACGCGAACCAGCCGCGGATTTCGTCGGCGGCGGGCTTCGGGTCCGGGTAGTACCAGGCCGCGTCCACGTTGCGCTGGCCGTCCACGACGACGGTCTTGTAGCTGGCGACGCCCTTCCACGAGCACGTCGTGTGCGTCGCGCTGTCCTCGAAGTAGTGCGTCTTCAGCGCATCGGGCGGAAAGTAGTGATTGCCCTCGACCACGCGCGTCGTGTCGCTCTCGGCGAGCACGTGTCCCTTCCAGACTGCCTTCATGCGATCTCCCAGCGGGCGCGCTTCGAGATCTTCGCGAGCCGGCTCACGCCTTCGCACTCGGCCGCGTCGACACGCTCTCGTACCAGCGCAGCAGGTGCTCCTGCTCCGGCGCAATGCGGACGTCCACGACGCGGCCGAAGTCGATCGCGCAGAGCAGCGTGACGTCGGCGATCGTGTAGCGGTCGCCGGCCAGGAACGGCCGCCCGGCGAGTTCGCGATCGAGCCAGGCGAGACGCGCGCGCGCCGTCTTGCGGCACACCTCGCCGTAGGCGGGCACCTGCTCGACGCGCCCGGCGAAGAAGGCGTGCGTGTTCTGGAAGCAGCCGGTGACGGAGCTGCACGCTCGGGATCTCGACGCCCTTCTCGGCGAGGAAGATCCGCACGCGGCGCGGGTTCGGGGCCATCTTCGAGTCGTAGAGCTTCACGTCACCTCCGCCCGCTCAGCGTAGCGGGCGCGGTGGTCGCGCGCGGCAACCCGGCGATAGAGTGCGGCCCGTGGAGAATGCCGCCTGAGCTGGATCGCCCGACGCATGGGGGTCCGCGCGCCCGAACGCCGCGCACGCCTCGTCGCGGAGACGCGCGTGTCGATGCGCGACGGCGTGCGCCTGCGCACGCTGCGCTTCGGCCCGGCCGACGGCGAACGTCATCCGACGGTCCTGATCCGCACGCCGTACGGCATCGGCTGGGGCAACCCGCTTCCGTGGCTTCCGCTCTTCGCGCCGTTCCTCGCGCGCCGCGGCTATCACGTCGTGCTGCAGGACACGCGCGGCCGCCATGGCAGCGAGGGCACTTTCTATCCGATGCGCCACGAGGCCGACGACGGCCACGACACGCTCGCCTGGCTCGAGACGCAGCCGTGGTTCGACGGACGCCTCGGCATGTGGGGCGCGTCGTACTTCGGCTACACGCAGTGGTCGGTCGCCGAGCAGCCGCCGCCGTACCTGAAGGCGCTGGTGCCGATCGTCACGACGACGGACTTCCACTCGATGTTCTACGTCGGCGGCGCGTTCAGTCTCGCGAGCGCGCTGCGCTGGGCAGCGGGCAACGGCGGTCGTCGCGGACGGCTTCCGCCCGAGCGGCGTCTGCCGGCGGCAGCGCGCATCCGCCCGCTCGGCGCGGCGCTGCGCGCCACGGGCCGGAGCGCCGCGTTCTACGAGGACTGGATCGATCATCCGGAGCGCGACGAATACTGGGGCGGCATCGATCGGCTCGGCGCGCGCGGCACCCGGATTCCGGTGCTCTCGGTCGCGGGGCTCTACGACATGTTCTGCGGTCCGCAGCTCGCCGACTTCGCGACGCTCGGCGAAGCCGCGTGTCTCGACTTCACGCCCGCCGCGCACGGCTCCTACGCGATCTCGCCGCGCAAACTCGGCTGGCAGCGCGCGCGCATCGTCTCGTACTTCGCGACGCACCTCGACTTCCTCGATCACCATCTGCAGGGCCGGCCGCTCGCGCGGGCGCGCGTGCGCCACTACGTGGTCGGCGCGGATCGCTTCGCGGACGCGCCGAGCTGGCCGCCGCCCGATGCCGCGCCGCTGCGATTGCATCTGCGCAGCGGCGGCCGCCTCGATCCCGAAGCGCCCGGCTCCGACGAAGCACCCGATCGCTTCGTCTACGACCCGGCCGATCCGGTGCCGTCGCGCGGCGGCACCTTCCTCGGCCCGCGCTGCGGACCGGCGGACCAGCGCCCGCTCGAGTCGCGCCGCGACGTGCTGCGCTACGACACCGGCCCGCTGCGCGATGCACTCGAGCTGGCCGGCCCGGTGCGCGCGGAGCTGCGCGTGTCGAGCGATGCGCCGGCCACGGATTTCACCGCGAAGCTCGTGCACCTTCCCGCCGACGCGACGCGGCCGGCGTTGAACCTGTGCGACGGCATCGCGCGCGTCGCGCACGTCGGGGGCGAGGCGATGACGCTGGCGATCGACCTGTGGCACGCGAGCGCACGGATCCCGGCGGGCGATCGGCTGCGGCTCGAGGTGTCGAGCTCGAACTTCCCGCGCTTCGACGCGCATCCGAACGTCGCCGGGCATCCCGGACATGCTCGCGAGACGCGGATCGCGCACCAGACCGTGCACCACGCGCGCGATGCGGCGTCGTGGCTCGAAGTCTACGCGCGGAGCGAGGGCTCTAGATCATCCCCATCGTGAAGAGCTTGAGCGCGATCTTCGCGGCGCCCTTCAGGATCTTCGAGAGCTCCTCGCCGATCGGCTTCTGCGCGTAGATCGTCGGGCACAGCTGCGCGCGCCGTTCGGCCAGTCGGCCGATGTGGTCGAGCGTCCCCTCTTGCCACATCACGTCGCCGCGTTCCTTCGCCATGTCGGCGATCTCGGCATAGCGGTGGATCTGGCGCGTGATCCGCTTGCACTCGCCGTTGTGCTTGCTGACGAGACCCGGCGGGATCTCGTAGACCTCCTGCTTCGCGCCGAACTGGGCGGCAGCGCCCAGCGGAGCCAGGCAGACGAAGAGCGCGCAAAGAAGAACGATCCGATCCGGCATCGGTGGCCTCGCGGTGTCCCCGCCGAGACGGGGTCCCCGGCTTCTTCGGCGGAACACGCACCCGCATGAAGCCCGGATTCCCCCGGGTCGGTCCCGCTTCTGGGACGCGCGCTGGATGGGCATCCGGAGTGGTCCGCCACGGGGGTCGGGCGAGGTGGGTGATCCTCCGCCGCGCGCACCCCGTCCACATCCATATGCCTGGCAGGTGGTGAGGGACGTTGGGCGCCGCTCTCGACCGTGCTCTTCGGGGTGCTCGAGGCATGCGGCTCCGGATTCACCCACCTCGCCCGGGCTCCGCTGTGACGCGCGAGATCCGCGTCCGTCGTTGCAGGAGTTCGGAAAGCGGCGCTCGCGAATCTCCGCGTCACGGCCAAAGGCGGGGAGCGGCGGGTGAATTCGGAGCGGCCTGCCTTCTGTGTGTGCTGAGCAGCCAGAGGCTGATCGGAGACCTGAAGAAAACGCTGGCGGAGCGCATGCTGCAAGCCGCGATGGACGTCCATCTCGATAGCGAGGCCCCCGAGCAAGCGTCGGGGAATCCACTTCCGCTATCCGACTGGCTTCAATCAGGCCCGCTGTGCACATCAGCAGCTCGAAGCTGGACCGACAGCTCCGATCCCGAAGGCGGGTCGCCCGTCCAGATCATCGTCACGTTGCCCGCCAGAGTGAACCCATCATCAAGGCCAGACGCTTCAACTCTAAGGATCTTCAGACCACCTTCGCCTGCGGTTGCGACCACGCTCTCAAGCATCGGTTGCCCGTCGAGAACGAGATCCGTCACCGCAACCGATGAGGTGGCGGCCTCCGCACCTGCGCGAACGAAGAGATTCTCCGGAACGACGTAGAGCGGATAGGTAAGCGACGTGGTGCGAAGAATCCGGCCGCCCCCGCCAACATCCAATCTCGCCGTGCGCCCATCGAACGCGAACACAAACGGGACGATGACGTTGCTGGGATAGGCAAACTGAGCCGATTGCTCGGGGCCCGCCAGATCCTGGACAAGAGTCAGCTCCGCAGATGAAGTGCCGCCCTGATCTCCGATACGTCCCTCTGCACGGATGATCTCGTCCTCGATAATCGAGTCCATCACCTCATCGTCATCAAGGAACGTAGTGCGGATCGTGGTCGGAATGCGGTCCCGGAGATACTCCATGTTGTAACGGAGAAGTGCGTATCCCTCGGACGAGATCGATAGGCTTCCGCCACACGTGTAGACACCGCATCCATTCAGATTGACAAAAGTAATGAAACTGGCAGCCGCTGATCTAGCATCGTTGAACTCGCTTGCATCCAACGCTGTCCTCAACTCATCCAGCGCGAGCGACAAAGCTTCCTTGCTTTCGTTGGTCCCAATCCACCCCCGCGCACGAGCTACGTCAATCATCGAGCCGATGTCGTCTGCGAATGCTCGAGGCGAGAAAGGCTCAGGAGGTGCCATCGGTCCAATGGTCGAGGACACCTGAGCTGATGCAGGTACCTCGTCATACACCGCTTCAGCCTCGGGGTTCTCATCGACGTTCGGTAGATGCTCATGGAGATCTGGCTCTAGGCGAGCTTCTCGCACTCCAGGAAGCGCCCGCGAGCTGATCTCGTAACCTGCAATGTCGTGCCCGGCAGTAAGCTTGCTCTCGTCCACGTTTGCGCCCCATCGGACAGCGCGCTCCCGATCGACCCCGGCACTCCACTTGGGAGGAACGCCCGAAATCGAAAGGCCAACGGCCTTGTCCGCACTCTCCTCTCGCTCTTGGCGCGTGGACGGGAGGACTCCGGAGGCGCTCGGCGGAAGATCGTCTCGTTGGACAATCGCCCTGCCGCTTCCTTGGTCCACATCGACGGTGAACTCTGTAACCGCGAGTTCCTCTCCCGATTCGACAGAGAGCTTGTACTGATACTTGAAATATCCTGAGCTTGTCGCCTCGACCTTGGCTCTCACCAATCCGCCATCCAGCTTTGGAAGAGTTTGCGCCAAGGCCATCCTCGGCGGCAGCGCAAAGGCGAGCGCTACCAAAGCCCATGCAAATGATCTCATAGAACTTCTCTCCGCTACGGTTTGGACCCGAATTCGCAGTGGAAGGGGCCTTCTTTGATCACAATCCCCCCCGATGCTTCACAGGCTCGGTCGAACGTTCGCCGTTGGATCGTGACTTGCGCCCCGGTTGCTATGTCAGTGTCCTTGTCATTCATAACATCGACGCCCTCACCGTCACGGTGATATGCGTGCTTCTGATCTGACGCGGACCATTGCCCATTGATGTCGAACTTCCCACCGCGAGGGAGAGAGAAGTCATTGAAGTTCATGTAGCGGCCGAGGCTGGGCGGAGTCGTTTGAGGTGCGTCCGGAGGAGGTGCCGTAAGAGCCTGATACTTGGCAATGAATCCTTGAAGAACACCGATGGACTTCACATAGAACGATTTCGCGTCGATATGACGGGTGTCGGCGTTTCTCCGCCGCTCATTGGGGCGAGTGAGGAACGACGAGGCGTCCGCAAGGGAGAAGAATCCGACGTCAATCTTCTCTTCGTCCTCGACACCCGGCAGCTCATCGACGCTTGCAACAAATCGTGCCGCTCCACTTATCTCGTCTGCCTGAAATGTGGCCGTGCATGACTTGGTCGTTTCCGTCTCGGTGATTTCTACCGGACATGAGATCTCCATCTGATCCTCAACGGGGTCTTCGCGCCAGATCTCTCCCCAGTACGCTTCCGGCGGAACGCCGTGCGAGTGCCCTGCTTCCGTCTCAGCATCAAATGAGTCAAGTCGAATGCGAATCGTGTAACTGCCCACGGGCGGATTGATGAGTGCCGCAGTCACAGTTGCGCTACTGATTCCAAAGAAATTCTGATGCCGGAAAGGCGTCACAGGGAAGACACGCTCGCGACTGGCTTTCAGACGAAGTCCACTCGCTATCAGATCTGCCTCTGCGTAGATGGGCAAAGTCAATGTTCCGTGGGTGGACGTCGAAGGCCCATGAGTCCATCGACGCCATAGATCCTCCGAGATCACTTCCTCACTGTAAGCCTCAGTACAGTTGGTCGATGGAGTCAGCTGGAACTGATACGTGTGATCTGGGGATTGCGCCGGTTCGGGAAAGAGCCAGACCCAATCCCGGCCGCTTATCGAGGGGCAAGGGCCACCGCGGCTAGTTTCGGTCCATGTCGAAGTTGAGGATGCCCCGCCTGGGCCGTTGAGCACAAACCCGGTATCGGCACTCGATGAGAAGTCGTAGCTGTTGTCTTGCCGAATTCGAATAGCCTGAACGATCGCACCCGGGGGCACGTCAGGAAACGCGACCGTGAACTGTACTGACTGATTGACGCTGCTCTGTTTGGTTGTGACGGAGCGCGTCTTCAGCTTCCCAGGCGGATTGAAGTACTCGCGGGTTTGAGTGCCACTAGCCGTCGCAAGCGTCCCGCCGATCCAAAGAATCCGCGGGGGCGCCTTGTCGGAGCACCTTTCCTTCCTGCGAGGGTCCGAGTTGATTGTGCTGACGGAAGTCAGGCACTCCCGTACTCCGTCAAAGACAATTGTATCTAGGTGGCTCTCGTTCCGATTGTGAGTGACATCGTCCTCGTCGGGACTGCTTGATACGGTCGATTCGTCAAGAGTTGAATTGACTGTGAGGGTGTAGCCAATGAACTTCCCTCGAATCGTCGGCGGAACTACGGGGGGTTCCTCTTCCAATGTGAATAGAGTTAGCCCTTCGGGACCAGAGATCTCGCTCGGCTCCTCAGGGACATCACATAGAACCGGGATGCTGTCGAACAGCTCCTCGCCCGATCCCGGGGAATCGTCGACCACATCAAGA
>JALOQG010000179.1 GCA_025453505.1 Myxococcota bacterium
GTCGCGCAGCGCGTCGGGCGTCGCGGCGGCGCCGAGTACGGCGCGGCGCAGGCGCATGCGGAGCCCGCGCGACACGAGCGGCGCCAGCGCGTGCTCGAGCCGGGCGAGGTCGGCGCGTCGCGCGCGCGGACTCGCCGTGCGCCGGGCGTGCTGCCAGTCGATCAGCACCGGCTCGCTCCCGCACACGATGACGTTGCCGGCATGCAGGTCGCCGTGGGCGAAGCCGTGCGCGTGCAGCGCGTTCGCGGCCTCACCGAGACGCACGAGCAGTGCGCGGCGCGCTTCGAACGACGCGGCGAGCGCCGCCGGCAGCGGCACGCCTTCGATCCACTCGAGCAGCAGCAGCCGGTCGCCGTCGCGCCGCACGCCGAGCGCGAGCGGCGCCGGCACGCGCATGCCGCGTTCGTGCAGCGCGACGAGGTGACGCCACTCGCGCGCGGCCGGCGCGCGGCCGATCTGCGCCTTGATGCGTTCGCGCAGCGCGTGCCGGCCCGAGCCGACACGAAACTGCTTCACGAGCACGTCGCGTCCGTCGTCGAGCCGCGCGCGCGAGAGCACGCGGCGCGCGTCGTCGCGCAGGGTCTCGGCGTGGCCGCGCGCGAGCGCCGCCGCGACCGCGCGGCCGAGCGCCACGTCGCCGTGCGTCCAGCAGATCGCGTCCATCAGCGCCGGATCCGCGCGTAGAGCGAGCGCAGCTCCGCCGCGTGCGCCGTCCAGGAGAATCGCTCGGCCTGCGCGCGCGCGACGCGTCCCATCTCCCGTCGCACGCCGGGATCGGTGAGCGAACGCAAGGCCGCGCCGAAGGCCGGCGCGTGCTCGGCGTCGTCGACGACGCAGCCGCCCGCGCCGAGGATCTCGGCGGCGCCGTTGCGTGCGCTCGTCACGACCGGCCTTCCGGCCGCCATCGCTTCGAGGCAGACGTTGGCGAAGGCGTCGTAGCGCGTCGGCAGGAGGAGCGCGTCGGCGGCGGCGAGCAGCGACTCGACGTCGTCGCGTTCGCCGAGCCAGCGGACCCGATCGGCGACGCCGCAGCGCGCGGCGTTCGCGCGCCACGGATCCGGATCGTCGCGTCCGACGACCCACAACACGCCCGGGACGTCGGCGAGCGCACGCAAGGCGGTGTCGAGGCCCTTGCGCGCGAAGCCGCTGCCGACGAAGAGCCAGACCGGCGCGTCGCGGTCGCCGAGTTCGCGTCGCAGCGCGGCGCCGTCGTGGCGGTCCGGGTGGAAGAGCGCGAGGTCCACGCCGTTGTAGATCACCGCAAGACGCGCAGGGTCGATCGAGTACCGGCGCACGAGCGCGTCGCGCACCATCTTCGAGTTGCACAGGACGTGCTGCGAGGTGTCCGCGAAGACGCGCCGTTCGATCTCGAGCAGCACGCGGTGTCGCGGCGAGAAGAGCGATCGCAGACGGGCGCCCGTCGCGCCGTGCCGCGCTGCCAGGTAGTCGGCGTGGCTCCCGCCGCCGGCGCGGTACACGTCCTGGTGCAGGGTCCGCGAGAAGGAGTGCACGACGTCGAAGCGCTCGCGCGGGGCGAGCCGTGCAGCGGCGCGCGAAAAGGCGAGCACGCGCCACGGCTGCCAGAGGGCGGGGACGTCGGCGCGGATCCAGCGCAGTGCCGGCGTCGGCGCCGCGCGCCGCGCCACGACCGAGACCTCGTCGCCAGCGGCGGCGAGCGCATGCGCGGCTTCCCATGCGACGTGTTCCACGCCGCCCCGGGGCTCGAAACGCTCGATCACCAGCGCGACGCGCACGGGGGCGTGTGACGCCTCGCGCGCGGCTACGCGGATCGGCGTCGGGCCAGCAGCACCGCAGCGAGCGCCGCTGCGCCGAAGCCGGCCGCATTGCCGAGCACCGACTCGAGCGAGCCGGAGCAGCCTTGCGGAGTGCAGTAGCGCCCGACCCAGGCGGCGTCGTCGTCGTCGGCCGGGGCGGGCGCGAACGCGCTCGCGCTCGTGGGCGCTGCGCCGGAGAGCAGCACGCAAGCGAGCAGCGCGACGGGGAGGAGGCGCTGGAATGCGCGGCTTCGGGCGAGAGTACGCATGGCCAATTCAGGTTACCCGAGCCGTCCCTCGCTGTCCGCGCGTCGCGCGAGGCATTGACGCTCGGAGGTCTGCAACTAGAATGGGCGCCCCGCGGGACTTGTGTCGATCGCCGGACGTTCGCGGTCTGTCTGCCCGGAGGTTGAATCCGATGGCTCGCGTGCCCATGGCTCCGCTCGTTGCCGCTGCGACGACCGATCGCGGTGCGCGCGGCGAAAAGCGCCAGCAGATCCTCGAGGCCGCCACGCGCGTGTTCGCGAGCCGCGGGTATCACGGGGCGCGCGTCTCGGACATCGCCCGCGAGGCCGGCATCGCCTATGGCCTCGTGTACCACTACTTCCGCAACAAGGACGAGATCCTCGACACCATCTTCGCGGAGCGCTGGGGCGCGTTCGTGGACGTGGTGGACGAGGTTGCGGCGGGATCCCAGCCGGCTTCGGAGAAGCTCCGCCAACTCGCGGCGCTCGTGCTCTTCGCCTATCGGCGCCGGCCGGACTGGGTCAAGGTGCTGGTCTTCGAGATCCAACGTTCGTCGCGCTTCTCGGAGCCTGAACAGATCGAGGCGGTCGGTCGTCTGTTCCGCGCCGTGGCGCGCATCGTGCGGGATGGACAAGAAGCCGGCGAGTTGCGCGGCGATCTCGACGCGAATCTCGTCTGTCTCGCCTTCATCGGAGCGCTGGAGACCATGATCACGAGTCAGGTGCTGGGGGTGATGCGCCTGCCGGAGTCGTCGCAGAGCGCCGACGACCGGACGGTGGGCGACGTCGTCGAACTCTTCCTCGGCGGACTGGCAGTGCGGGGGCGATCTTGATCGAAGCACGCGGCCTCTCGAAGCGTTACGGCGACCTCGTCGCGCTGCACGACGTGTCGTTCTCGGTGCAGCCCGGCGAAGTCGTCGGCTTCCTCGGACCGAACGGCGCCGGCAAGACCACGACGATGCGCATCCTCACCGGCTTCCTGCCGCCGACCGACGGCGTCGCGGCGATCGACGGTCACGACATCTTCTCCGATCCGCTCGCCGCGCGACGCGCGATCGGATACCTGCCCGAGTCGCCGCCGCTCTATCCCGAGATGAGCGTCGAGGGCTATCTCGCGTACGTCGCGAAGCTGAAGGACGTACCGCGCTCCGCGCGCTCGAAGGCGGTGGACAGCGCGCTCGACCGCTGCGGCCTCGGCGACGTGCGCCGGCGCGTGATCGGCGCGCTCTCGAAGGGCTATCGCCAGCGCGTCGGCCTCGCGCAGGCGATCGTGCACGATCCGCCGGTGATGATCCTCGACGAGCCGACCGTCGGCCTCGATCCGATCCAGATCCGCGAGATCCGCTCGCTGATCGGATCGCTCGCCGGCGAGGGGTCCGCGCGCACCGTGATCCTCTCGACGCACATCCTTCCCGAGGTCGAGGCGATCTGCCGTCGCGTGATCATCATGAACCGCGGCCGCAAGGTGGTCGACGCGCCGCTCGACGAGCTGCGCCAGACGGGCTCGCTCGAGGAAGTGTTCGCGCGCGCCACGACGCGCGAGATCGTGACCGAGGAGGTGGCGTCGTGAGGCACGTCTTCGCGATCGCGTCCCGCGAGCTCCAGTCGCTCTTCGTTTCGCCCGTCGCCTACTCCGTGATGACGCTCTTCGCGGTGCTGGCCGGCTTCTTCTTCCTGTCGGGCGTGCTCCAGTTCCAGGAGTACGTGATCCGCCTCCAGGCGTTCCAGATGACGGAGCAGCTCGGCGAGCTGAACCTCAACGACCACGTCATCGCGCCGTTCCTGCACGTGATGTCGGTCGTGATGCTGTTCCTGATTCCCGGCATCACGATGGGCCTCTTCGCGGCGGAGAAGTCGAACGGCACGCAGGAGCTGCTGCTGACCAGCCCGATCACGATCTGGGAGCTGGTGCTCGGGAAGTTCCTCGCGGCGGCCGCGTTCGTGGCGCTGCTGGTCGCGCTGCTCGCGGTCTTCCCGGCGCTGCTCTTCCTCTTCGGCGACCCCGAGATCGGCAAGACGCTCGCCGGGCTCGGCGCGCTGCTGCTGGTGGGGCTCGTCTACGCGGCGATCGGCGCCTTCGCGTCGTCGGTCACGCAGAGCCAGCTGATCGCCTTCTTCCTGGCGTTCGTGCTGCTGCTCGTGCTCTGGATGCTCGGCTTCCTCGCCGACCTCGGCGCCGCCGACGGCGCGATGGCGAGCGACACGGTCGGCAACCTGCTGCGCTGGCTCTCCACCGCCGAGCACTTCGAGAGCATGGTGATGGGCCTCGTCGAGACCAAGGATCTCGTCTACTTCGCGGTGTTGACGATGGGCTTCCTGGTGCTGACCAAGACGACCGTCGAATCGGTGAGGTGGCGCTGAGCATGGCATCCCTCTTCGGCGCACTCGGTGGGGTCTTCTTCCTTTTCGGGCTGCTCTCACTCCTGCTCCAGGTCGCGGGCGCACCGACAGACCTCGCGTGGATCTGGGCGAACCTCGGGATCGGCCTCGCACTGCTGGCCGGCGCTTTCGTGACCAACTTCGAGACGGTTCGCGAGCGCATGAGTTCCGGGGAAGGGCGCCGCATCGGCAAGTACGGCACGAGCGCCGTCGCGCAGGCGCTGATCCTGCTCGTGATCGTCGGCGCGCTCGGCTTCCTCGCCAACCGCTACACGAAGCGCTGGGACGTCTCCGAGGCGGGCGTGCACTCGATCTCGGACCAGACGCGCAAAGTGCTGGCGCAGCAGACGCAGCCGGTCGAAATCACCGCGTTCTACGCGAAGCTCGAGCAGCCCAACGCGCGCGTGTTGCTCGAGAAGTACCAGTACGTCAGCGACCAGGTGAAGGTCGAGTACGCGGACCCGAACCAGCGCCCGGATCTCGTCGAGCGCTACGGCATCACCCCCGAGAAGATCGGCGAGGGCATGCTCTTCGTGAAGATCGGCGAGGAGTCCGTGCAGGTCGAGCAGCCGAACGAGGAGAAGCTGACCAACGCGATCGTCAAGCTGACGCGCCAGGGCGCCAAGAAGGTCTACTTCGTGACCGGCCACAACGAGCGGCCGGCCGAGGGCAAGGGCGCCGACGGCAAGGAGGGCTACGCCCGCGCCGCCGACGCGCTGCGCAGCGAGAACTACCAGCTCGAGACGCTGAACCTCGAGACGAAGGCGGAGGTGCCCGAGGACGCCGACGCCGTGATCCTGGCGGGACCGACCCTGCCGATGCGGCCCGGCGACGTCGACAAGCTCGACCGCTATCTCGCGGGCGGCGGCGCGATCCTCGCGATGGTCGATCCGCGCGCCAACACGGACTTCGGTGCGGTGCTGTCGGGGTGGGGTGTCGATCTCAACGACGACGCGGTCGTCGATCGGCTCCAGAGCATCTTCGGCCAGGCGATGTCGCCGCTCGCAGTGCCCTCGGCGAACCACGAGATCACGAAGGACATGAACGAGGTCACGATGTTCCCGATGGCGCGCACGCTCTCCGTGCGCCCGGTCGAAGGCGCGAGCTTCGCGCCGATCGTGTCGGGCGGCGAGAACGCCTGGGGCGAACGCGATCTCGGGCGTCTCTTCGAGGAAGGCGTCGCCGAACGCGACGACACCGACACGCCGCCGCCGGTCGTGATCGGCCTCGCCGGTACGCCGAAGACGAGTGCGGCGCCGCAGCAGGCCCCGGCTCCGGACCCCGTGAATCCGCACGAGCCGCCGCCGCCGCCGCAGGGGACGGGACGCCTCGTCGTATTCGGCGACGCCGATTTCGCCGCCAACCAGGCGATCGACGCGTACCGCAATCGCGACCTCTTCGTGAACTCGGTGAACTGGCTGCTCGGCGACGTCGAGTCGATCTCGATCCGTCCGGCGCGTTCGCGCGCGTCACGGCTCACGCTCTCGGCGGAGCAGTTCACCTCGATCCGCTCGCTGGCGCTCTTCGTGCTCCCGGAGCTGATCGCCGTCGTCGGCGTTTGGGTCTGGTGGAGCCGCCGCCGCGCGCCGGGGCGCTGAGCCTTGAATCCCCGCACCACGGGAATCCTGTTCCTCGTCGCGATGCTGCTCGGCGGCGTGATCTGGTGGTCGAACCGGCTCGAGATCGAAGAGAAGGAAGCCGAGGACCAGGCGAAGAAGCTCTTCGGGGAACTCG
>JALOQG010000180.1 GCA_025453505.1 Myxococcota bacterium
CGGGCGCATCCACGTGGCCTACATCCCCGACGGTCGCATCGTGGGTCTCTCGAAGCTGCCGCGCATGGTCGGCATGTTCGCGCGACGCCTCCAGGTGCAGGAGCGTTTGACGACGGACATCGCGGGTGCGCTCGAAACGGTGCTGCGTCCCAAGGGCGTTGCGGTCGTCGCCGAGTCGATCCATCTATGCATGATGATGCGCGGGGTCGAGCAGCAGAGTGCCTTCGCCATCACCAGTTCGCTGCGCGGCGAGTTCGCGGACGATCCGAAGACACGCGCCGAGTTCATGGAGTTGATCCGTCACCCGAAGCCCGTCTTCGCCTGAGGCGAGTGCGCCTGACGCGGCGTGTACAAGGGTCGTCGGGCCGACCGCCCGGTCGTGACGCAAGCCGTCCGAGACGTTCCGAATCGTAATCAAGCCTCTGTTTTCAATGGGGAAAACCATTGTGACGCGAGGCGTAAAAATCGCTTTGACTTCGGACCGAATCGGGCTAGCATGGCCCCACGTCCCAGAAGGCCGGGGGATGGCGCTCGCCGACGTCTGCATCGCGAGCCCATAACCGCCGGTCGAGAAAGCGGAATTGGAATTGCTGCAGCGCGTCGGGCCGAAGAGGGGTGGCTCGACGCAATCCAGTCGTTCCCGTCGAGCGATCCGGTCGGGGGCGGAACGGTCGCGAGCGGCCTGCACTTCGCGACTCGATCTGGCGCCGGGAAAGCCCCGTCTGGCCGGATCGGAAGGCGGGACCGCAAGAGGCTCGAGTCCGATTCCCGAGGGCTCCGCGCGCAGCGGGCCCGCGAGCGGTGCGAGCGGAGGATTCTAGGAATGGCTGGAGAGCGTGTGATTCGCAGGGGGCTGGGCGGCGCCATCAAGCAGCGCGGCGATTCGTCGCGCCGCGAGCTCGGCGCCGGGACCGATTTCCAGTCGATGGGAACGGTCGATCAGCTCGTCGCGCATGCGGCTCGGCTGGCGACTCTTCGCACCGCCGACGATTCCCGCGACCGCGAGCGCAGCGCGCTCGTGTCGTACTTCCGCGACATCGCCGCGATCCCGACGCTGACCAAGGAGCACGAAGTCCTGCTCGCCAAGGAGATCGAGGCGAGCACGCGCGCCTTCCGCGAAGGGATGCGCAGCATTCCGCTCACCGCCCGCGAAGTGATCGCGATCTGGCGCGAACTCAAGTCCGAAGAGCGCGTGACGGGCAAGATGTCGGAGTCGTTCGGCTCCGGGTCGCCCGACGGCGAGGATCTGACGGCCCGCGTCGACGACGCTCTGTCGAAGGTCGAGACGCTGCTCCGCCAGCGCGACGATCTCGCGTCAGGCGCGAAGCGAATGAACGCGAAGGATCGCGCCAAGACGCTCGAGCGCCTCGACAAGAAGCTCAGTCAGCGCCTCGATGAGGCCGATCTCGCGATGCAGATCCTCGGCCGCATCCGCAACCGCCTGCTCGAGGTGCGCCGCGAGTCCCAGCGCACGCAGCGCGACGTGCGCAACGCCGAAGCCCGCCGCAACAAGCAGAGCACGAGTGCCCGCTCGACCGAGCCGACCGCCGCCCAGGAGCGCGCGAGCGCGCTCGAAGCGCGCATCGGACTCGAACTCGACGTCTTCCTGCGCCGCATGTCGCAAATCGAGGACTCGTGGGACCGGCTGATGGAGGTCAAGAACACCTTCGTGCAGCACAACCTGAAGCTCGTGGTGGCGATCGCCAAGGACTTCCGGAACATGGGGATCACCTTCCAGGATCTGATCCAGGAGGGGAACCTCGGCCTGATCCGCGCCGTCGAGAAGTTCGACTATCACCGCGGCCACAAGTTCTCGACCTACGCGGTGTGGTGGATCCGGCAGGCGTTCATCCGCGCGATCCAGAACCACTCGCGCACGATCCGCATCCCGAGCCACGTGCACGACACGCTGCTCAAGTACCACCGCGCCTACTCGGAGCTCGAGACGCGGCTCGGCCGCGAGCCGACGCCGCACGACCTCGCCAAGGCGCTGAAGATGCCGGCCGAGCAGGTCGAGCAGCTCCAGCGCATGACGCGCGAGCCGGTGAGCCTCGAAGCCGAGGTGCGCGGGACCGACACCAAGCAGGTGAAGGACTACGTGAAGGATCCCGACGCGGTGTCGCCGCTCGAGGGCCTCGACCACACCCGCCTCGAGCGCGAGACGGAAGAGGGCATTGCGCTGCTGTCGTCGCGCGAGCAGAACATCCTGCGCTGGCGCTTCGGTATGAGCGGGGAGAAGGAGCACACGCTCGAAGAGATCGGCGCGAAGCTGGGTCTCTCGCGCGAGCGCGTGCGTCAGCTCGAAGCGCGTGCACTGGCGAAGCTGCGCGCCTCCGATCACGGCGATCGTCTCCGCGCGTTCGTCCTGGCGAACGGCCAGCGCTTCTAGGTTCGGCGAGCGAAGCGGCGGCGGCAGGCCGCCGCTTCGCGGCTAACCCTGCGCGGGTTCCTGCAGCGTCGAGAGGTCGACCAGCAAGCGACCTTCCTTCGCGAGACGCGCGCGCGCCTCGCGAAGCCATTCGCCGCGCAGTTCACCCTTGCGAGCTTCGAGCAGCTTCGCGCGCTCGGCTGCGACTTCGCGGGCGATCTCTTCGCCGCTCGGTCCCCGCCGTTCGAGCACCTGGATCATCACGAGCTTCTCGCCGACGTCGAAGACGCGATCGAGGCTCGGCTCCTCGGTGCTCGCTGCGAAAGCGGCGGTCACGACGTCCGGTGCCGCGCCGAGGGCCGGCACATAGCCGTCCCGGCGCCGTCGCAACCATTCCGTCGTCTTCATCTCGACGCCCGCCTCACGCGCCGCGTCTTCGAGCGACTCGCCGCCGCGTACGGCTGCCACCAGGCGATCGCTGGTCTCGCGGGCGAGCGCGCGGGCGCGATCGGCGTTGGCCAGATCTTCGGCCACTTGGCGCGCCACCTCGTCGAAGGTCTGGTCCTTGGCGGCCTCGTGGGCCTCGGTTCGGATCACGTGAAAGCCGAAGTCGCTGCGCACCACCTCGCTGGTCTTGCCCGGCTCGAGCGCGAACGCCGCGTCCTCGAACGCCGCGACCATCTGGCCGCGCGGGAAGAAGCCGAGGTCGCCGCCCTGATCCTTCGAGCCGGGATCCTCGCTGACCTCCTTCGCGACGACGGCGAAGTCCTCGCCGCCCTGGATGCGCGCGAGCGCCGCGTCGATCCGGGCGCGAGCGGTCTGCACCTCCTCCTCGGACGCGTCCTTGCCGACTTGGACGAGCACGTGCCGAGCGTGCACCCGCTCGGGAACATGGAAGCGCGCCGCCTGCTCGTCGTAGCTGCGCCGCACGCGCTCGTTCTCTTCCTTCAGGACCTTCTCGATCGCCGCCTCGTCCGCCTGAACGCCGACCGGCGGGCGGGTCTGGTCCAGGGCGACGAACCCGAACCGGACCTCTTCGAGTCGCGTGCGGATCGAATCGCGCGCCTCTACCTCCGAGACGGCGGCTCCGCTGTCGATCAGCTCGAGCAGCTTCGAGAACAGGATGTCGTCGCGCACCTCCTGGACGAAGCGGCTCTCGGAGCCGAAGCGGCGCATGGCGAAGTCGCGAACGGCCTCGCCATCGTAGCCACCGTCGGGGCCCTGAAAGGCGCGCTGCACGAGCGCCTTCACCTCTTCGTCGCTCGCCCGCAGGCCTACCCGCTCGGCCTCGCTCGCGAGAACCGCGCGCTGGATGAGCTGGTCCGCCGAAAGCTGGTCGAGGTACTGGCCCGCCGCCTGCGAGTCGAAGGCCGCACCGAGGCTCTCGCGCAGGCGCTGTTCCTGGTCCTCGCGCACGCGCTGGAGGTCGCCGAGGAAGTAGCGTCGATCGCCTACCTGTACGATCGCGCTCTGTTCGGGCCCGCTCGAGCTGCCGGGTCCGCCGATGCCCAGATAGAAGACGAACACGCCTCCGATGAGGAGCACGATCGCGCCGATGAAGTAGCGATGCGTCCGGCGCAGCATTTCGAGCATCTCGTTCCCCCGTTCCCTGTCGATCCCGTCGAGCTCGCAGATCGGGCGGTTCGGGCCCCGAGGCGAGCCGGCGGAAGCTACGGGTGTGGTTCGCGACCGGCAAGGACGCCTCGCTTGCGCTCTACTCCGATCGATCTGGATGGGACAGCGGTTGATCGGCCGGGGGCGCGACTGTTACGATCGGCCCGTGCCCCCCAATGCAGCCGTGGATCTCGCGAAAGCCAGCACTTAGGCACGCGACGCGCGGATTCCTGAACCGCGTCGCGCAAGGAGCGATCCGACCTTGCTCAACCGCATCCTCGGTTGGTTCTCGAACGACCTCGCCATCGATCTGGGCACCGCGAACACTCTCGTGTACGCGAAGGGGAAGGGCATCGTCGTCTCCGAGCCGAGCGTCGTGGCCGTCACCAAGGACGGTCGCGGGCCGGGCAAGGTGCGCGCCGTAGGCCGCGAGGCGAAGGAGATGCTCGGCCGCACGCCGGGCAACATCGTCGCGATCCGCCCGATGAAAGAGGGCGTGATCGCCGACTTCGAGATCGCCGAGGCGATGCTCGCGTACTTCATCCAGCGCGTGCACAACCGGCAGAAGATGGTGCGTCCCCGCATCGTCGTGGCGGTTCCGTCGGGCATCACCGAGGTCGAGAAGCGCGCCGTACGCGAGTCAGCGATGTCGGCGGGCGCTCGCGAGGTCTACTTGATCGAGGAGCCGATGGCGGCGGCGATCGGTGCGGGGCTCCCGGTGACGGAGCCCTCGGGCAACATGATCGTGGACATCGGCGGCGGCACGACCGAAGTCGCCGTGCTCTCGCTCTCGGGCATCGTCTACGCCAACTCGACACGCGTCGGTGGCGACAAGATGGACGAGGCGATCATCAACTACGTCAAGCGCAAGTACAACTTGCTGATCGGTGAGCGCACGGCCGAACTGGTGAAGATCAACATCGGCACCGCCTATCCGACCGACGAGATCCGCTCGCTCGAAGTCAAGGGCCGCGATCTCGTCGCTGGTGTGCCGAAGACGCTCGAACTCAAGACCGACGAGATCTGCGAGGCGCTCGCCGAGCCGGTCAACACGGTCGTCGAGAGCGTGAAGATCGCGCTCGAGTCCACGCCGCCGGAGCTTTCGGCCGACATCGTCGACAAGGGCATCGTCATGACGGGCGGTGGCGCGATGCTCGCGAACCTCGACCTGCTCCTGCGCGAAGCGACCGGTCTGCCGGTCATGCTGGCCGAGGATCCGCTGACGGCGGTCGTCCTCGGAACGGGGCGTTGCCTCGACGAGCTCGAGCTGCTCCGCGAGGTGGCCGTCCGCTCCTGAACCGCGAGCGGAGCCGCCCGGGGCGGCGGCCGAATCGTCCGGAGTCCCGATGCGCGAGCTTCTCGAGCGACTGCGCGTTCCGCTGCTCGTGGTGCTGCTCGCATCCCTCTCGCTGCTGGTCGTCGCTTCCGATCGACGCGCCATGGCGACGGGGTCGCGCGAGCACGGCTTCCTGCCGGGTCTGCTGATCGAGCTGGCGGCTCCCGTCCAGAAGGCGCTCTCGTTCCCGGCCGAGCTCGCTCGCAGCGGTTGGGGCCGCTACGTCGCGCTGCTCGACGTGCGCGACCAGAACGAGGCGCTGCGCGCCCGGATGGCAGTGCTCGAAGAAGAGAACCTCCAGTTCCGCGAGGCGCTGGTCGAGAGCGGTCGCCTGCAGCGGATCGCCGAGATGCGAACCGACTTCGAGGCGCCGATGCGCCCGACGCAGATCGTCGGCCAGGACGTGTCGCCGTGGTTCCGTTCGGTGCTCATGGATCGCGGCGCCAGCGATGGCGTGCGCTCCGGCATGCCGATCCTCACCGAGACCGGAGTCGTGGGCCTCGTCACGGCGACCTCGCCGCATGCCGGCCGCGGCATGCTGCTGCTCGATGCACAGAGCGCGGTCGACGCGCTGGTCCAGCGCTCGCGCGCGCGTGGCATCGTGCGCGGCGATGGAGCCGATCGCCTGCATTTCGAGTTCTTCGTACGCGGCGACGACGTGCAGGTCGGCGACGTCGTGATCACGTCCGGCTTCGGGGGCGTGTATCCCAAGGGCCTGCGCATCGGCGAGATCGTCGAGGTCGAGGCACCGGGAGAGCGGCTGCTGCAGCGCGCGCTCGTCCGTCCGGCCG
>JALOQG010000181.1 GCA_025453505.1 Myxococcota bacterium
CAGACCCGCCGCGACGGCCTTGTCGCGCAGCGCGCCGAGATCGAGACCGGCGCCGTCGTCGCTGACCGAGACGAGGATCGAGTCCTTCTCGCGGACGGCCTCGATGCGCAGGCGTCCGGACTCGGGCTTGCCGGCCGCGATGCGTTCGGCGGGCGACTCGAGGCCGTGATCGACCGCGTTGCGGACCAGATGCACGAGCGGGTCGTAGAGGCGATCGAGGATCGAACGGTCGAGCTCGAGCTCGGCGCCGCCGAGCGTCACGTTCACGCGCTTGCCGCAACGCTGTGCGACCTCGCGCGCGACGCGCGGCAGGTTCTCCATCACGCGCAGCATCGGCGTCGTGCGCAGCGCCAGGGCGCGACGCTTCAGCTCGCCGACGACGCGGTCCATCTGGTCGAGACCGCCGGACAGACGCGGGTGTGCGTCGCCGCCTTCGGCGGCCGTGCGCAGCTGGCCCGTGGTGAGGATCACCTCGCCCACCGTGCTCAAGAAGCGATCGAGCGTCTCGTTCGGGACGCGGATCGAAGGCGGTGGTCTCGGCACGTTGGCGCGACCGGACTCGGCCGGTGCGCGCTCCGCCTCCGGGACCGTCTCGACTACGGCAGGCGCTGCGCTTTTTTTGCGGGCTCCGGAATGCCGAGTTCGGCCAGCAGCGCGAGGTCCGCGGGCGGCGCGTCGGCCGTCTCGCGCACATGCGCCACCATCCGTTCGAGGCTTTCGAGACCGCGGAAGAGCAGCGCGACGCCGCCCGGATCGTCCACGCCGCCGTGCCCGCGCCACTCGCCGAGGCGATCCTCGAGCCGATGCGCGAGCAGCGACACCGCGTCGTAGCCGAGCGACGCGCCCATGCCCTTCATCGAGTGCATGAGCCGGAACACCGTGTCGAGCGCCTCGCCCGCGCGCGCGTCCTTTTCGAGCACGAGCAGCGCCTGGCCGATCTCGGCCAGATGCTCCGTCGCCTCTTCGAGGAAGAGCGTCCGGTACTTGGCGAGGTCCACTACGCGTCCTTCTCGGCGATCTTGCGCAGCGTCGCGATGACGGCCTCGGGTTTGAACGGCTTCACGATGTAGTCGGACGCACCGGCCTGGAGTGCCTCCATCACGAGCGCCTCCTGACCCAGCGCGCTGACCATCGCCACCTTCGCCGTCGGATCGAGCGCGAGGATCTCCTTCACCGCGTCGATGCCCGACCGCTTCGGCATCACGATGTCCATCGTGACCAGGTCCGGCTGCAGCTTGGTGAACTCCTCGACGGCCGCACGCCCGTCGGCGGCCTCGCCCACGACCTCGAACCCTTCGGGCTCGATGATCTCGCGAATCAACTTGCGCATGAAGCGCGCGTCGTCCGCCACGAGCACTCGGATACTCATGCCCTGCCTCCCCCATCTTCGATGACGTGCGCTGCTCGTTCGAGCAGTCGCGCCGCGTCGAGTACCGCCACGATGCGACCGCGCACCGGCCGCCGTTCCAACACCACACCGTCGCGTGCGCCGGCCCCGGCCGGCACGTCCGCGAGACCGAGCACGCGATCCACCGGCAGGCCCAGACGGCCTGCTTCGGCTCCACCGGCGCCCAGCACGAGTACGTTCTCGGGCTTCGCCGAGGCGGCGCCTTCTCCCAGCAGCGCCTCGCCCCACACGACCGGCAGCGCGTCGCCGTGATGGTTCACGACTCCCGCGCGCGTGGTCGCGAGCGACGGGATCGCCGAGATCGGCGTCCACTCCGCCACTTCGACGACGTCGGAGATCGGCAGCGCGTAGGCCGATCCACCGACTTCGAAGAGCACGAGCCGCCGCTCGGCTTCGGCCGTCACGGCGTGCCCTTGATCTGGAAGCGCTGCAGCGCGCCGCGCAGTTCGTCGGCGAGATCGCTCATCGCCTGCGCCGACGCGACCGTCTCCGCCATCGACTCGTACTGGCCCGCGGCCGACAGCGCGACTTCGTGTACGGCGGCCGCATTGGCGACGGCGACGCCCGCGATCTCGTCCATCGAGGCGACCATCCGCTCCGCGTCGCGCGCCTGCGCGTCGGCCTCCTGGAAGATCTCCTCGGAACGCGACGCCGCCTCGGAGACGGCGGACTGAATCTGTTCGAGCGAGTGCGCGATGGTGTTGACGTCGTCGCGGCCCTCGCCGATCACCTGGCTCGACTGACGCATCTCGTCGGCGACCTGCGCGGTCTCGGCCTGGATCTCGTGCACGAGCTTCGAAATCTCCTCGGCGCTGCGGCTCGCGCTCTCGGCGAGCTTGCGGATCTCGTCGGCGACGACCGAGAAGCCGCGCCCGGCCTCGCCGGCGCGCGCGGCCTCGATCGAAGCGTTGAGCGAGAGCAGGTTCGTGCGCTGCGCGACGCTGTGGATCATCTCGGTGATCTGGTGCACGTGGCGCGTCTTGGCTTCGAGCTGGAACACCAGCGCACCGGCGTCCTCGACGCGCTGGAACACCATGCGCATCTTCTCGAGCGCGAGCCGCGACACGTCCACGCCCGCGTGCGCCTTCTGGTTCGCCTCCGCGGAGAATCCGAACGCCTCGCGCGCGCGGCCGCTGTTCAGCTCGATCGTCTGCGCGATGTCGGAGATCATCTTCATCGCGCCGTCGAGCAGCTCCTGCTGGTGCGCGACGCCCTTGGCGACGCCTTCGACGGTGGTCGAGATCGCCTCGGTGCCGGTGCGGCCCTGTTGCGTCGAGCGCGACAGCTCGGCCGCTGCGATCGAGAGACGATCCGAGCCGTGTTGCACGTGCTCGACGAGCCGGCGCAGACCGTCGAGCATCGCGCCGATGCTGACGGCGAGATCGTCGGTCTCGTCGCGCAGGCGGCCGCTCGGGAACGGCGTGCCGGGCGACAGGTCGCCGGCGTGGATGCGATCGGTGACCGAACGCAGTGCTTCGAACTTGCGCCCGAACTCGCGCGACAAGAAGAAGCCGAGCACGCCGCCGCCGCCGAGCGCGACGAAGGCCGTCGCCCAGGGCTCCACCGCGAAGCCGGAGGCCAGCACGGCGTGCGGAAAGGCGACCGCCACTGCTGCGACGAGCAGGGAACGCAAAACGAACTTGTGCGAGAGAGCCACGCGCACGAGCTGCGTATCGGCGCAGGGGCGGCCGGTCTTGACGGAAGAGGTGGCGATGGATCCCGGAGCCGGGACGCGCCGCAAAGTCTCAGAAGTGGGTGAATCCCCGCCGCGGACCCGCCGGGCCGAGCCCGCGCAGGCCTCGCGTCGCGGTCACGACGCCGATCTCGGTCGTGGGCGTGCCGAGCCGGCGCGCGAGCGCGGGACCGGCCGGGACGCCTGGCCGCAGCGTGAAGACGAGCTCGTAGTCCTCGCCGCCGGTCGCGGCGAGCACGCGCGCGTCGAGTCCCGCCCGGGTGCAGGCCGCCTCGAAACCGCGCGGCACCGGGATGCGATCGGCGTCGATGCGCGCCCCGACGCGCGACGCCCGCAGCACGTGGCCGAGGTCCGCGACCAGACCGTCCGAGACGTCGATGCAGGCGCCCACGCCGCGCAGGCGCGCGAGCGCCCGGCCCGCCGCGAGGCGAGGCTCCGGCGCGAACCGCACGCGGGCGCCGCGGGCGGCCCGCGCGACGCCGAGCGCCGCGCCGCCGAGCGTACCGGTCACGAAGATGCGATCGCCCGCGCGAGCCGCGTCGCGACGCAGCGCGCGACCGCGCGGTACGGCGCCGAGCACGGTCAGCGTCAGCGCGGTGTCGCGCGCGCGTGTCAGGTTGCCGCCGACGAGCGGTGCGCCCCAGCGACGCGAGCCGTCGACGAGCCCACGCGTCAATGCATCGCAGCGCGCGACGTCGAGCGAAGGATCGACCGTCAGCGCCGCGACGACGCCCAGTGGCCGCGCGCCCATCGCGGCGAGATCCGAGAGCGCCGCGGCGAGCGCGCGGCGTCCGATCGAATGCGGCGTCTCCCAATCCCAGCGGAAGTGCACGCCTTCGACGACGGCGTCCGTCGAGACGACGAGATCCTCGCCCGGTCGCGTGCGCAGCACGGCGGCGTCGTCGCCGATGCCGAGCACGACGCCCGGCTGGCGCGCGCGTCCGACCGCGCGCCGGATCCGCTCGATCAGCCCGAACTCGCCGACGTCGCGCAGCTTCATGCCGCGACGATAGCCGCGTGCCTCAGCTTTCCGGGTTCCTGGCCGCGGCCGGCACCGTGGCCGTGCGGGTCAGACGCGGTGCACGGCGGCGCGGGGCCGGCGTGTCGCTCTCGAGCGCGGCGTCGAGCACCTGCTCCATCGTCGAGACCGGCACGAAGCGGAGCTTGCGCTTGGCCTCCTTCGGGATCTCTTCGAGGTCGGGCAGATTGCGCTCGGGCACGATGATCGTCGTGATGCCCGCGCGCAGCGCGGCGAGCGACTTCTCGCGCACGCCGCCGACCGGCAGCACGCGGCCGCGCAGCGTCACTTCGCCGGTCATCGCGACGTCCGCGCGCACCGGCCGTTCGGTCGCGAGCGACACGAGCGCGGTCGCGAGCGTCACGCCGGCCGACGGTCCGTCCTTCGGGATGGCGCCCGCCGGCACGTGCACGTGCACCTGACGGCGCGCGAGCGGCGCGTCGTCGAGTCCGCAGCGGAGCAGGTAGGCGCGCGACCAGGTGTGCGCCGCCTGTCCCGACTCTTTCATCACGTCGCCGAGCTGGCCGGTCAGCACGAGGCCCGTCCCGGCCGTCGTCTCGACCTCGATGCGCAGCACCTCGCCGCCGGTCTCGGTCCACGCGAGCCCGTTCGCGACGCCGATCTCGCCGACCGGATTCGGCTCGATGTCGAGATGGCGCGGCGGTCCGAGGAAGCGCGGCAAGGTGCGCGCCGTGACGCGCACGCGCGTCTCGCTGCCCTCCGCGGCGCGGCGCGCGACCTTGCGGCAGATCGTCGCGAACTGGCGCTCCAGGTTTCGCACCCCGGCTTCGTTCGTGTAGTGCGTGACGACGCGTTCGACCGCCTCGCGCGACCAATCGATGTGCGCGGGCACGAGCCCGTGCTCCTCCATCTGGCGCGGCACCAGGTACGCGCGGGCGATCTCGCTCTTCTCCTCCGGCGTGTAGCCGGGCAGGCGGATCACTTCCATGCGGTCGCGCAGCGGGCTGGGGATGGGATCGAGCAGGTTGGCCGTCGTGATCCAGAACACCTTCGAGAGATCGAAGGCGACGTTCAGATAGTGGTCGCTGAACTTGCCGTTCTGCTCGGGGTCGAGCACTTCGAGCAGCGCCGCGGACGGATCCCCCCGGAAGTCGGCGCCGATCTTGTCGATCTCGTCGAGCATGAACACGGGATTGTTGGTGCCGGCCTGACGCAGGCCCTGCAGCACGCGGCCGGGCATCGCGCCGACGTAGGTGCGGCGGTGGCCGCGGATCTCGGCCTCGTCGCGCACGCCGCCGAGCGACACGCGCACGAACTCGCGGCCCATGGCGCGCGCGATCGAGCGTCCGAGCGACGTCTTGCCGACGCCCGGCGGACCGACGAAGCACAGGATCGGTCCCTTCGCGTCCGGACGCAGCTTGCGCACGCCGAGCGATTCGAGGATGCGGTCCTTGATGCCTTCGAGGTGCGCGTGATCGGCGTCGAGAATGGCGCGCGCATTGGCGAGATCGAGCCGCTCGGGCGAAGTCGCGGACCACGGCAGCTCGGTCATCCATTCGAGATAGCCGCGCACCACCTGCGCCTCGGGGCCGTCGGGATGCATGCGCTCGAGGCGCTGGAGCTGGCGCATCGCCTCGTTCTCCGCCTCGGGCGGCAGTGCCGCCTGGCGCAGCTTGGCGCGATACTCCTCGAGTTCCTCGTAGCGCGGATCCGTCTCGCCGAGCTCCGCCTGGATCGCGCGCAGCTGCTCGCGCAGATACTGCTCGCGGTGCCCGCGCGAGATCTCCTCCTTGGCCTGCGACTGGATCTCGGCCTGCATCGCGGAGACTTCGAGTTCGCGGCGCAACAGCGAATCGACGCGGCGCAGCCGCGCGATGGGATCCTGGATCTCGAGGATCTCCTGCGCGTCCTCCATGCGGAGCTTCAGGTTCGACGCGACGAGATCCGCGAGGCGCCCCGGCTCCTGCACGTTGGCCGTGACCGCGAGCACCTCGGGCGGCAGGTTCTTGAGCGCCAGCAGCTCTTC
>JALOQG010000182.1 GCA_025453505.1 Myxococcota bacterium
GTCGGCGGGGGCGCTCGTCGCGCTGCGGCGCCGAACTCAGCCGCGCGGCACGAACGCAGCGTAGTCGTCGAGCACCGGCAGCACGGCGTCGCGCGACGCCGACGGCAGCCGCAACACCGCTTCGGTGACGCCGATCGACTCGTAGTAGTCGAGCTTCTCGCGCGAGGGCACGACGCCCATCGGCACGATGTGGATCTTCGAGGGATCGCGTCCGCGCGTTTCGAAGGCCTCGCGCAGCGCGGCGAGCGCCTCGCGCACGCCCGCGCCGCCGATCGGGATCCAGCCGTCGGCGTATTCCGCGACGTGTTCGATCAGCTTCGGGCCCGGCGCGCCGCCGATCAGCACCGGCGGGCGCGGCTGCTGCACGGGCTTCGGCCACTGCCAGCTCGGTTCGAAGTGCACCCACTCGCCGTGGAACGACGCCACTTCGTTCGACCACAGCGCCTGCATCGCGAGCATCACCTCGCGCACGCGCGCGCGGCGGCGGCGCGGATCGACGCCGTGGCTCTCCATCTCGTCTTCGTTCCAGCCGTAGCCGATGCCGAGCGCGAGGCGGCCGTTCGAAAGGTGGTCGAGCGTCGCGATCTGCTTGGCGAGCGTGATCGCGTCGTGTTGCGCGACGAGCGCGATGCCGGTGCCGAGCCGGATGCGCGAGGTCACCGCGGCGGCGGCGCCGAGCGCGACCCACGGATCGAGCGTGCGCTTGTACTCCTCGGCGAGCACCGCATCGCCGGTCGGCGGCGGCGTGCGCCGCGAGAGCGGGATGTGGGTGTGCTCGGGGACGTAGAGAGAATGGAAGCCGCGGTCCTCGGCCTCGCGAGCGAGATCGGCCGGGTGCATGGCCCGGTCCGTCGCGAAGATCGTGACGCCGACGCGCATCCGGGCCGCGTTCGATTCCGACATTCGGCTCCTCCAGGAGTGAAACACGTTACATTTCCGCACGAACCCGCGCCGGGGAGCGGTCTTTGACCGTCGATCGCGACTACGAGCTCGAACACCGCTACACGCGCAGCGCCGGTCGCGTCTACCTGACCGGCGTGCAGGCGCTGGTGCGGCTGCCGATGGAGCAGCGGCGCCGCGATCGCGCCGCCGGCCTGAACACGGCGGGCTTCATCTCCGGCTACCGTGGCTCGCCGCTCGGAACCTACGACATGGGGCTCTGGCAGGCGCGCACGCTGCTCGAAGCGCACGACGTCCGCTTTTCGCCCGGCGTCAACGAAGACCTCGCGGCGACGGCGGTGTGGGGCACGCAGCAAGCGACGCTGCACGCCGACGCGAAGGTCGATGGCGTGTTCGGCCTCTGGTATGGCAAGGGCCCCGGCGTCGATCGCTCGTGCGACGCGCTCAAGCACGCCAACTACGCGGGCACCGCGAAGCACGGCGGCGTACTCGCGCTCTGCGGCGACGATCCCGCCGCGCGCTCGTCGTCGATCGCGCACCAGAGCGAGCACGCCTTCGTGCACTGCGCGATCCCGGTGCTGAATCCGTCGAGCGTGCAGGAGTACCTCGACTTCGGGCTCTTCGGTTTCGCGCTCTCGCGCTTCGCCGGCTCGTGGGTCGCGATGAAGTGCCTGACCGATACGGTGGACAGCGCGCGCTCGGTGGACGTCGGACCCGATCGCGTTCAGATCGTCGCGCCTGCCGACTTCGCGCTGCCGCCCGGCGGGCTCTCGATCCGCTGGGCGAACCTGCCGCTCGAAGTCGAGCGGCGCGTGCACCAGCAGCGGCTGCCCGCGGCGCTCGCCTTCGCGCGCGCGAACGGCATCGACCGCGACGTCTTCGGCGCCGCCGCCGGCCGCCGCCGGCTCGGCATCGTCACCGCCGGCAAGGCCTATCTCGACGTCCGCCAGGCGCTCGATGAACTGGGAATCGACGAGCGCCGCGCCGCCGAGCTCGGCCTGTGCCTCTACAAGGTCGGACTCGTGTGGCCGCTCGAGCCCGAAGGCCTGCGGCGCTTCTGCGGCGGACTCGAAGACGTGCTCGTGATCGAGGAGAAGCGCGCGCTGATCGAAGAGCAGCTCGCGCGCGTGCTCTACAACCTGAGTGATCGGCCGCGTCTGCTCGGCAAGCACGACGAACGCGGTGTGCCGCTCGTGCCGGCCGAAGGCGAACTCGCGCCCGGCGCAATCGCGGAGATCCTGCGCGGCTGGCTCGAATGCCGCGTGCCGGAGCTCGCCGCGACGCTACCGCCGCGTCCGCCCGAGATCGCCGCTGCGGCCGCGTCGGGCCTGATGCGCCTGCCCAGCTTCTGTTCCGGCTGCCCGCACAACCGCTCGACGGTGCTGCCCGAAGGATCGTTCGCGCTCGGCGGGATCGGTTGTCACGGCATGGCGGTGTGGCTGCCCGAGCGGCGCACGCTCGCCGTGACGCAGATGGGTGGCGAGGGCGCCAACTGGATCGGACAGGCGCCGTACGTCGGGACGCCGCACATCTTCCAGAACGTCGGCGACGGCACCTACTTCCACTCCGCGCTGCTCGCGATCCGCGCCGCCGTCGCCGCCAAGGTCAACATCACCTACAAGGTGCTGGTCAACGGCGCCGTCGCGATGACCGGCGGCCAGCCGATCGAGGGCGAGCCGGCGCTGCAGGGCGAGATCACGGTGCCCGAGGTCGTGCGCCAGCTCGACGCCGAGGGCGTGCGCCGCATCGCGGTCGTCAGCGACGACCCGACGAAGTTCGGAGAAGGCCGCTTTCCGGCCGGCGTCACCTTGCACCACCGCGACGAACTCGACCGCGTGCAGAAGCAGCTGCGCGAAGTCGCGGGCGTGTCGGCGCTCGTCTACGACCAGAGCTGCGCCGCCGAAGCGCGCCGCCTGCGCAAGCAGGGCACGCTCGTCGAACCCGAGCCGCGCGTCGTCATCAACGAGGAAGTCTGCGAAGGCTGCGGCGACTGCTCGGTGCAGAGCAACTGCATCTCGATCGAACCGATCGAGACCGCGCTCGGCCGCAAGCGCCGCATCGACCAGTCGTCGTGCAACAAGGACTACTCGTGCCTGCACGGCTACTGCCCGAGCTTCGTCACGGTGATCGGCGGCCGGCTGCGCAAGAGCGGCGGTGCGGCGGTCGAGGCGGACGAAGCGCTCTTCGCCGCGCTGCCCGAACCGGCGGTCGCGCCGCTCGATCGGCCGTGGAACGTGCTCGTGACGGGCATCGGCGGCAGCGGCGTGATCACCGTCGGCGCGCTGATCGGGATGGCGGCGCATCTCGAAGGGAAGGGCGCGTCGGCGCTCGACGTCACCGGGCTCGCGCAGAAGAACGGCCCCGTGACCAGCCACATCCGGGTCGCGGTGCGGCCCGAAGACCTCTTCGCGACGCGCATCGCGGCGGGCGCGACGGATCTCCTGCTCGGCGCCGACATCGTCGTCACCGCCGGTGCCGACACGCTGCTGCGCATCGGCAAGGGCCGCACGCACGCGGTCGTGAACCGCCACGTCGCGCCGACCTCCGACTTCGCGATGCATCCCGATCTCGATCTCTCGCCCGCGCGCATGGAGCAGGCGATCGCCGCCGCGGCCGGCGCCGAGAACGGCCACTTCCTCGACGCGACCGCGCTCGCGACCGCGCTGCTCGGCGACGCGATCGGCACGAACCTGTTCCTGGTCGGCTATGCGCTGCAGCGCGGCTGGCTGCCCGTCTCGCGCGATGCGCTCGAGCGCGCGATCGAGCTGAACGGCCGCGCGATCGCGATGAACAAGCGCGCGCTCGCGTGGGGCCGCCTCGCCGCGCACGATCTCGCCGCCGTGCAGCGGGCCGCACGGCCGGGTCTGCGCGACGAGGCGCCGCCCGCCGAGCCGTCGCTCGAGGCGCTGGTCGAGCACCGCGCAGCGCTGCTGACCACGTACCAGAGCGCCGCGTACGCGCGGCGCTACCGCGATCTGGTCGCGCGCGTCGCGGCCGCCGAGCGCGAACGCTGCGGGCCCGGCGATGCGCCGCTCGCGCGCGCCGTCGCGCGCTACGCCGCCAAGCTGATGGCGTACAAGGACGAGTACGAAGTCGCGCGCCTCTACACGGACGGCAGCTTCCAGGCGCAGCTCGCGCGCGACTTCGAGTCGTGGGAGCGGCTCGAGATCCAGCTCGCGCCGCAGATCGCGAACCCGCGCGATCCGGACACCGGCCGCGCGAAGAAGCGCTCGCTCGGCCCGTGGATGTTCCCGGTGCTGCGCGTGATGGCGCGCTTCAAGTTCCTGCGCGGGACGCCGCTCGATCCGTTCGGCTGGACCGCGCACCGCAAGATGGAGCGCCAGCTCGTTCGCGACTACGTGGCCACGCTCGACGCAGTGCTCGCGGCCCTCACCCCGGCGAGCCGCGCGCAGGCGGTCGAGATCGCGCGCATCCCGGAGCTGATCCGCGGCTTCGATCTCGTCAAGGAAAAGCAGCTCGCGGACGCGCAGGCGAAGCAGCGCGAGCTGCTCGACGCCTTCCGCCGCGCCGGTTGATTGCTCAGGTCTTCTTCAGCTCGATCAGGATCTCGTGGTAGCGCTTCTGGCCGACGTTGAGCGCCCACTCGACGCCGCCCTTCGGTACGCGCACCGTGTTGCCCGCGGCGGGCACCTTGCCGACGAAGGGATCCATCGGGAAGTCCTTCGGCGGAATGCCGGCGACGAGATCGCCGGAGTCGATCACCAGGATGTACTCGTGATCGTGCCTGTGCAGCGCGGTGGCCTGCCCGGGCTCCAGCGTCATCTCCCACACGCGGACGTCGTCGTCTTCGTAGAGGACGTAGTCGGCGACGCCGCCCATCGGGTCGTTCGCGTGCTCGTCGCGGAACTTCTCGATGCGCGCGCGCATCGCGGCGTCGATCTCGATGAACTCGGGCGGTGTGTGGCGCATGGGACGTCTCCAGATCGAGGAGACCGAACCCTAGCCGAGCTCCGCCCTAGAGCGCATCGATGCCGCCGAGGGATTCCTCGAAGGCGTCGGCCGCGTTGGCGGCGCGCACGATCGAGAGCAGGATCTCCGTGGGCGTGCTGCTCGCGAGGCGCAGCGGCAGCACCAGCGACACGTTCTCCTCGTCGCCGAGCGACGCGATCGCGAGCGCACCCGCCGACAGCGACGCGTTGCGCCGCAAGAGCGCGCGGGCGGCGTCGGGCGCCAGCTCGCGGCCCTTCGGGATCTTCGCGGCCGGCGCGACGATGCGCGCGACCTCGCCGTCGCCGTCGGCCTCGCGCAGCAGCCACACGACGTGGGAGCGGCCCGGAACCGTCTCGATCACGACCCGAAGCGCCGCGGGGCGCGGCGTCTCGAGTCCGCACACGCCGGCCGATCCGCCCTGGACTTCGTCGCGGAGCAAGGCTTCGAGTTCGTGGAACGTCATCGGCGCCCCATCGGCGCCCGCTCGACCCGTCTTGAGAGCCGCGCGGGGCGGGGTCCGCTCGGCGCGCGTGCAGCTCCTGTGCAACTCTCCTCGCGTCCAGCCGCCCGCAAACACCATCGAGAGGCGCCCGTGAGACACGTGCATTGGTCCCGTTCCGCGCTCGCGCTCGCAGCGCTCGCGCTCGCAGCCTGCGCGACGCCCGTCGGCGTCGACCTGGCGGATCCGCGCAGCGTGCATCGCGAGATCAGCGAGAGCGCGCTGACCGGCAACCAGCCGAGCAGCCCGACGCAGGAATTCCTGACGCGCATGAACCTGCGCCAGCCGTTCGAGAGCGATCCGGCCGGAACGCTCGAAGCGCTGCACCGCAGCCTCGCTCCGACGGGCGACATGGACCGCCTCTACGCGCTCGCCGAACTCTCGTTCCTGCACGCCGAGCGCACGAACGATCGCGATCGCGCGCTGCTGGCCGCCGTCTACGCCTGGGCGTTCCTCTTCGACGACGCCAGCCCGCGCCTCGACCGCTTCGGCCCGCGCGTGCTCGTCGCGCGCCATCTCTACAACCGCGGGCTGACGCGCGCCTTCGCGGCCGACGAGTCGACGCGCGTCGAACTCGTGGCGGGGCGGCGCACGCTGCCGGTCGGGACGCTCGACGTCGCGGTCGATCCCGCCGAACTCGTGTGGGCCGGCTTCGAACTCGCCACCTTCACCGCCGTCGCGGGCTTCAAGGTGCGCGGCCTCGACAACCGCTATCGGCATTCCGGCATCGGCGCCCCGCTCGC
>JALOQG010000183.1 GCA_025453505.1 Myxococcota bacterium
GATCGCGCGCAGCGCGGCGAAGGGAATCGTGTCGAGACGCGCGAGCGCGTCGGCGTCTCCGGTGGCGCGCCAGGCGGAAGCGTCGCGCGCCTCGAAGTCGCACGCCGCGTGACCGTCGGCGGCGCAGCGCCGCTCGAAGGCGAAGATGTCGGAATCGGCGAGGGCGGAGAGCCACCCGGACGTGTACCCCATGCTCGCGAGACAGCCGGGTGCGTCGCTGCGACCGCCGCACGCGATCGTCACGGCTTCCGCCTCGGTGCGCTGCGGCCACGAGCCGCACAGGACGACGCCGAGCGCGTCGGGCGCGCTGCGCAGCTGGAACGCCAGCAGCGAGGGCGCCGGTCCGATGCCGGACGCGCCGCCGTACGGCGAGTGGTCGAAGCTGGCTCGCTGCGCGTCGCGCAGTCCGTGCACGAAGCCCGATTGCAGCAGGACGGCCGCCGCGTCTTCGGGTCCGAGCCGCCGGCGCAGCTCGCCGTGGAGCGCGGCGAGCAGGCGCGCATCCGAGAGGAAGCGCGCGTCGCGCAGCAGCGCGTCGTCGAGCGCGGCGTTGGGAACGTCGAGTCCGTGGAGCGGCACGTCAGCCTTCGATGAACTCGTAGATGTCGAACTTCTGGTCCTTGCGCAGGAACCGCTCGCCCTCGCGCTCGAGGAGCTGCAGGATCGCGCGCACGCAGACCGGATCGAACTGCGAGCCCGAGTACTTGTGCAGCTCGCGAAGCACGACCTCGAGCGGCAGCGCCTTGCGGTACGGGCGGTCGCTGGTCATCGCCTCGACGGTGTCCGCGACGAGGATCACGCGCGAGGGCAGGGGGATGCGATCGCCGGCGAGGCCGCACGGGTAGCCCATGTCCGAGCCGTCGTACCACTCGTGGTGGTGCCGCACGCAGGGCACCACGTCGGCGAGGAACTCGACCGGCTCGAGGATCTTCGCGCCGATCTCCGGGTGCTTCTTGATTTCGTCGTACTCTTCCGCGGTCAGCCGCTCGGGCTTGGTGATGATGCGGTCCGGCACGCCGATCTTGCCGACGTCGTGCAGCAGCCCGGCGATGTAGACGCGCTCGATGAACTCCTTCGGGAAGTTCATCTCGCGGGCCAGCTTCGAGGCGTAGACGCCGACGCGCTCGGAGTGGCCGCGCGTGTACGCGTCCTTCGCATCGACCGCCTCGGCCAGTGCGCGGATCGTCTGCACGTAGGCGCGGCGCAGCTCCTGGTGCTTCTCGGCGAGCTGCTTGGTGCGCTCGCGCACCTTGCCCTCGAGATTGCGGTTCATGTCCTGAAGCTTGAAGTTCTGCTCGCGCGTGACCTGGTTCAGCCGCTTGATCTCGCGCTTCAAGTCGTAGTGGTCGAAGGCCTGGCGGATCGTCGCCTTCAGCTCTTCGTCGTTCCACGGCTTCGTGATCAGCCGGTAGATCTCGCCGCGGTTGATCGCGTCCACCGCGACGTTCATCTCGGTGTAGCCGGTCAGCATCATGCGCACGACGTCGGGCCAGCGGTCGCGCACGGACTGCAGCAGGTCGACGCCGCACATCTCGGGCATGCGCTGGTCGGAGACGACCACCTGCGCCTGCGTGCGGTCCATCAGCTCGAGCGCCTCGCGCCCCCGCGACGCGCACAGCACGTTCCAGCTCTCGTGCCGCGTCAGGCGCTTGAGCGCCTTCAGGATGTTCACTTCGTCATCGACGAAAAGGATCGTGTGGTCCGCCAACGCCAGTCCCCCGCAGCAGCGACGCGTGTCCGGGGGGTTCCTTTCCAAGTCCCGTGCCAGAGTCGTCGGCGGGCTGGATTCGTCAGGGGCGGCAGGCGTTTGAGTGACCTTCTACGAGAAGTTGCGGGAAGCCGTTCGCATCCCTCCGGCGGGACGCGCGCGGCGCAGGGGGATGCACCCCCCATGCAGCTTGCACGAGGGCTGCCGACGCCGCGCCAGATCGCGCGAGCGCAGCTCGCGGCGCAAGCGCATCGCTTGGCGCGTGGTTCCGTGCGTCCGCGCGAGATGCATCCCGGTGTGGGCCTGCGAGGGGTGCGATCGCGTCCCGCCACCGGGACGTCCCGTCGCTGGGATCAGAGGTAGATCCCGCTTCCCGGCTGCGGCAGGCGTCCTTTGGCCTTTCGCAGGCGTTCGACCTCTTGCAGCAGGTCGGCGGTGGTGACCGGGCCTTCGGTCTCCGCGGCCGCTTCGCAGCGCGCCTTGCGACGCAGCACCGCGTGCATGACGCGGATCCACTCGCCCGGTGACGGCTCCTCGTACGAGCCCACGACCTGCAGCCAGTCGATCGCGTCGAAGAGCTCGTGTCCCGCGCGCTGCTCCGCGGCGCGCTCGTGGATCTGCAAGGCCTCGACGACGTCGCCGGGAACGAGCGGGTTGACTTCGACGACGCGCTCGAAGCGGCGCGGCGAGAGGAACGCGCGCCGCAGCGTGTCGGGATGGCTGGTCGAGCCGACGACGAGCGTGTGCTCGACGGCGATCGAGCGGTCCACGAGATCGAGCAGGAAGTCCATGATCGGGCCGACGGGGAGATCCGGCCGCCGCGCTCCGATCTCTTCGGCGAGCGAGAACTCGAGCTCGTCGAAGAAGAGCGTCAGCGGCGGCATCTCGGCGAGCGTCGCGCTCCACTGCTCGAGCAACTCGCCGACCTGCCCGCTGCGGTGAACGATCTCGAGCACGAGGCGCGGCACGAAGACGCGCACGAAGGCGGTGCCGCTGCGCGTCGCGAGCGCCCGGGCGAGCAGCGTCTTGCCGACGCCCTCGCGGCCGATCAGCAGCAGCGCCGACGGCGCCCACGTGCCCCAGCGCGCGTAGACCTCCGGATCGGTCGCGGCGCAGGCGTAGGTCAACACCTCTTCCTTGGCCGCGGCGAGACCACCGATCTGGTCGACGCCGACGTCGGGCTGCGCATCGAGTTCGGTCGCTTTCGGGATCGGCGGAAACTTGCGCGCGAAGCTCGACCACAGGTTGATGGCGCGTTCGCGTTGCACGGCGGTTTCGGCCATGGCGCCGACCCTAGCCCGGATCGGCCCGGATCTCTTCACGGGCCCGGCTGCGGCCCTCCGGGGTCAAGGCCGGGCCGCCCGCACCCGACACGACGACCACGACACACTGGGGAGACACCGATGCGCGAAGTGCAGATCAGTTGCGTCCTGCTCGGCCTCGTCGCCGATCTCGTCTTCACGTTCGTCGGCGGCTTTGCACTCGGCTTCGCGTTCGCGGCCAGCGCTGGGTCGGCGGAAGCCGCGGCCGCGCGCATGCAGGAGTTCGACGCGATCGCGGCGATCTTCGTCATCGGATTCGTCGGCACGACGTTCGGCGGTTTCGTCGCTGCGCGCACCGCGAAGCAGGCGCCGCTCGCGAACGCCGTCGCGCTCGGCGTCGTGCTGCTGGGGATCGGCGCGCTCTTCGGCGAGGATCCGGTCACCGCCGCGATGCCGGCCTGGTACCGGATCGCATGCTGGGTGCTCGTGATCCCGTGCGCGGTGCTCGGTGCGAAGCTCGCGGCGCGCGATCGCAGCGTGCCGCTGCGGGACACCGCCCTCGCGCGCTGACCGGGAGCCGTCGTGAAGGGCATCTTCGTCGCCGTCTGGAATCTCGTGCGCCTGCGCCGCGTGCGTCCGACGGGCGCGCCGATCGCACCCGGCGTCTTCATTGGACTCGTGCTCGTCGCGCTCGCATCGACGCTCGTCCTCGACTGGGTCGCGACGGAGCCGCCGCGCAGCTTCCTGCTCGCCGGCGTCCAGAGCTGGAGCGTCTGGGTGTTGCTGCTGATCGGACTCGGCGCACTCGCCGCACGGGAGGCACCGCACGCGGCAGTGGGAGGTCCGCTGATCGCGCTACTGCTCGCAACGGGCGCGACGCTCGACCTGGTCCACTGCGTCGTTCTCGCGACGGTGCCCGCCGCGTCGCCGGCAGTCGTCATGAGCTACTGGCTGCGCCTCGTGCTCGAAGTGTCGATCGCGGCGCGCGCCATCGACGCCTGCACCGGCATCGGCGCGCTGCGTGCGTCGTCGCTCGGCGCACTCTACGGCGCGATCCTGCTCGGGCTTTCGTGGAACCTGCCGGGCGAAGGCTTCTGGCATACGGAATCGTCGTTCGAGGCACCGCGGGCCGCGTCGTTCGACGCCGAGACGCTGCTCCACGGCCAGGCCGACCGCGTGCGCGGCGCCGTCGGCGCGCTCGCGCCGGAGCGTCCCGGCGTCGCCGATCTCTTCCTGGTGTCGGTCGCCGCCGACGCGACGCAGGGCGTGTTCCGCCGCGAGGTCGAGTACGTCCAGTCTCTCTTCGACCAGCGCTTCGAGACGAGCGGCCACTCGCTGCTGCTCGTCAACGACGACGCGGAGCGCGATGCGTACCCGCTCGCGACGGGCAGCAATCTCGCCGACGCACTCACGGGCATCGGTGCGCGTGTCGATCGCGACGACGACGTGGTCTTCTTGTTTCTGACCGGCCACGGCGGGCCCGATGGGCGGGTGGCGGTCTCGTTCCCGCGGCTTCCGCTCAACGATCTCGAACCCGAGGATCTCGTCCGCGCGCTCGATGCGTCGGGCATCCGCTGGCAGGTCGTCGTCGTGTCGGCGTGCTACTCGGGCACCTTTCTCGAACCGCTGCGGCATCCCGATCGGCTCGTGATCACCGCGTCGGCCGCCGATCGCGCGTCGTTCGGCTGCTCCGATCACGCGCCGATGACCGAATTCGGACGCGCCTTCTTCGTCGAGGCGCTCGGCGACGAGATTTCGTTCCCGCGCGCCTTCGAGTCGGCGCGCGCGCGCGTCGCCGAGCGGGAGCGCGCGGAGAAACTCACGCCGTCGTTGCCGCAGATCGCGCTCGGCGATGCGATCGCCGCGAAGCTCGAGACGATGGAAGCGCGCTGGCGCGCGGCTCCCGTCGTCACCGCGCAGGCGCCGTAGCGCGGCGTCGCGCCTACTTCCGTGCGTGCACGATCGCGCGGTACGGCACCGGCGGACGCGCCTGCCGCAACGGCTCGCCGGTCAGTCGATGCTGGATCTTGCGCTGGCGCGGCAGCTTCTCTTTCGGTTTCGCGACGACGAGCTTCGCCTCGCGGAATCCCGCGGCGCGACACATGCCGACGAGCGCCTTCTCGTTCGGCGCCCACCAGTTCGTCGGGTCGCCGTTGCACTCGTCGGTCTCGTAGAACTCGCAGAGCGCGAAGCTCTCGAAGCCGTCGAGCACCACCGCCTGCGTCTCGATCACCGCGACCTCGCGCGTGATGCGCGCGAGCCTGCGCAGCGCTTCGAGCGGATTCTTCACGTGGTAGAGGACGCCGAGATAGAGCGCGACGTCGAAGGTGCCGAGCTCGGCGGGATCGATCTCCATCAGGTCACCGACGCGGCTCTCGACGCGGCTGCCGAGGATCTCGCGCGCGGTGTCGAAGCCGCGCTTGCCCGGAAGGAGATCGGGGCGCCACGCGCTCGGAATGTCGTCGTAGTCCGGCGGCGCAAGGCCGGCCGCGGTGCGCGCCTCGCGCTGGCGGCCGGCCTCGGCGAAGTCGAGACACCACACGAAGTGATCGAGCGCGAGCACCCGGGCGGCGCCGCGCCGCTCTGCCTCGAACGAGTAGAAGCCGTCCCACGCGCCGATGTCGATCACGCTCTTGCCCGCGAGCGCGAGGTCGTCGAGGCGCAGCGCCGCGAGCTCGTCGCGCAGCACGTCGGCCGACTTCCCGCCCGGCGTCACGATGCCCGGGGCCAGCTCGATGGAATGCCACCAACCGTCCACCGCCGCGATGCGCGCGCGGATCTCGTCCGGACTCAGCCCCATCGTGATTCCCCTTCGCGGCGGCCCAGCCTACGAGACGGCTCCGCCCGGGTCGAGGCGTTCGCAGGAGCTGCAGGGGAGCGGCGCAATCGGCGGCGAAGGGGTAAACAGTCGGCGCTGCGCTCCGGCGCGCGCGTCCCCATCGTCTAGAGGCCTAGGACTCCGCCCTTTCAAGGCGGTAACACGGGTTCGATTCCCGTTGGGGACGCCACAACCTGTCGGAATCGGTCTTGTTTTCGAGGACGTTGGAGGGCCAGTGCCCTGACGGTGCCCCGCTGGTGCCCTGGGCCGGCTACTTCTCGCGGTTGCGGAAGACCTCGCTCCGGCATCGCGTTGAACGCCTGCTCTTTCCTGGGTCCATGCCATGGGCCCGTCCGTCTCGGTCGCTTCGATCCCCTCGAACGCCAGTGGAAGCAGCGCCGCGAGCGGATTCTTCAGCGACTTCTTCGGGCTCAGCGTACCCGGCTACGCCAACGGCACCTCGCTCACGGTGACGGCACAAGTGCGTGTCGAGGGATACACGTCCGCCGCCACGCTGCCCCGCAGAGATGATCGAGACGCCTTCGCAGTCGAGAGACTCCGCAGGCTCGTCCTCTGAGGTGAGCGCGGCGCCGATCCGCGCGGATCACGGTGACGCCCGCACTACGAGCCGGCGGCGCAGCCTCGCCTGCACTGCGAGCACCGCGAGCGCGGCCGGGAGCGCGAGCCCGCGCCGATGTCGCAGTGCGCGACGCCGTCGCCGTCGCCGTCCTGCGGGCGGTCGGCAATGCGCTGTTCGAGCGCGGGACAGTTCGCGTCGTCGCCCGCGTCGCGCAGTGGGCTGCCCACCAGCGGCATCCGCGTCAGCGTCTTGCCGCCGTTGCGGGCGAGCGCGTCGAGGACCTCACCGATGTGCGCGAGGCCTCATCTCCAGATGATGGAGGGGGGGGGGCTCATGACCGATCGCGCGCGCCGTCGGAGGATGCGACCACCGGCGAACCGGCAGGCTCGGGCGCCGCGTTCGCGAGGAGAGGCGCATGGATTCGCGCGGCGATCGTCTCGGCTGGCTTCGTGTCGTGGGTTTCGCGGCCTCGGGGATCGCGCTGCTCGCGGGTGCTGCGGCGCACGCCGCGGTCGAGGCCGGGCCGTTCACGGCTCCGGGCACCGGCCACACCTACTACCTGCTCGCGCCGGACAAGTGGACCTACGCGGAGCAGGAGGCGGTCGCACTCGGCGGTCATCTCGCGACGATCGACGACGCGGCGGAGAACGCCTGGATCGCCGCCACCTTCGGCGCGATCGCCGGCGGACCGCTGTGGATCGGGCTCTCGGACCAGGCCGCCGAGGACGAGTTCGCGTGGTCGAGCGGCCTGCCCGTCACGCACCTCGCGTGGTCGCCCGACGGCCCTCAGCCCAACGGCGCGCAGCCGGGCGACGACTGCGTCGCGACGAGCGCGGGCGTGTGGGGCGACTTCGACTGCGGCGCCACGTACCGCGCGGTCGTCGAGATCGCGCCACCGGTGCGCGCGATCGCGGACCTCGCGGGCTTCGTTCGCGCGCAGGCGGGCGACGTACACGTCGTCGGCTTCGACGCCGATGCCGAAGGCGGTGTGATCGACGCACCCGCCGCCGGCGTGCTGGCTGCGACGCTCGATCCATCGCCGCACGTCTCGCTGACGCGCGGCGGCGTCGTCACCGATCCGTCGCCGCCCGCGTCGCCCGTCGCCGGCCGCTCGGCGCCCAACGCGATCGCGTGGAGCGCGCTCGAGAACACGAGCGGTCCGGCGGTGGCGGGCACGCTCGCGCCCGGCATCACCGCGATCGGCGTCACCAACCTCGGCGCGGAGAGCGAGCTGCGCATCTACGACGCTGCGAACACGCTGCTCGGCGCGCGGCGCTCGGATGCGAACGCCGAGACCGCGGACTTCGTCGGCCTCGTCTCCGACGTACCGATCGCGCGCTTCGAGCTGGATGCCGTCGCGGGAGGCGTCGTGCGCGCGGACGACCTCGCCGTCGGTCCGGTCGCACGTCGCGAGCGCGCCGTCTTCCCGAAGCCCGGCCCGAGCGCGATCGACCCCGAGCGCGTCTCGCCCGATCACATCGTCGTGAAGCTGCGCGAAGGCGCCTGCACGAGCCTCGTCGCTGGGGCGCTGGCCTTCGATCGCGATTGCATCCTCGAGCGCGAGCGGCGCCTGCTCGATCGCGCGGGGCTGCGCGCCGCGGACGTCGCGAGCGGCGTCGTTGCGCTGAACGAGGCGGTCGCGAGCCGCGGCGGCGTGCTGCAGCGGACGTTCGAGCAGGACGAGGCGCAGCTCGCGGACCTCCGCTTCCGCGGTGAGATCGCGAGCAACGAGGAACTCGCGGATCTCGATCTCTACGTCTCGGTGCGCCTCGACCCCGCGACGGCAGCGTCGGCCGCCGACGTGCTCGTCGACGCGCTGAACGCGGTCCCCGCGGTCGAGCAAGCGCACGCGCAGCCGATTCCGAGCCCCGCCGAGGTGGACATCGCTCCGCCGACGGTGATCTCCCCCGCGTTCACCCAG